>JBDTYU010000235.1:0-3456 GCA_040005535.1 Ginsengibacter sp.
CATCACATATTTGGAGATAACGTACAATTTTTCTTATTTCTGTTACATAAGCAAAGGCCTCACTGGAAGTATGCATATCGGGTTCAGATACGATTTCAAGTAAGGGAACACCAGCCCTGTTAAGATCAATAGAGGTATAATTTTCATCTAAATCGTGAATGCTTTTACCGGCATCTTCCTCCAAATGAATGCGGTTTAAAATAATATTTCTTTGGCTTCCTTCAGCAGAAATTGAAACATAACCATTTTTACAAATAGGCGTTGTGTGCTGTGAAATTTGGTAGCCCTTTGGAAGATCGGGATAGAAATAATTTTTTCTTGCAAAATAATTGTTACTTGTAATATCGCAGTTGAAAGCAAGGCCCAGCATGATTGCATAGTCTATTGCTTTTTTATTCATCATTGGTAAAGTGCCTGGATGTGCAAGCGAAACCGGACTTATGTTTGTATTAGGCGCATTGCCAAATGTTGTGCTATCACCACAAAATAATTTGCTTTTAGTAAGCAGTTGTGTATGTACTTCAAGCCCGATCACTGCTTCATATTTCTCCAAAGACGACATGGCACGAAGGTATGAAAAGACATTTCCAATTGTAGTGAAGAATATTTAAACAAAATATAAAAGCTGCCGGCGGCAGCTTTTATCAAACTAAAAACCCATGAGAAGAAGGTGAATGGTTATATCAGTTATTTATAAATCGGCGCTGTTTAGTTGCTTTGGAATTTTTATTTCAAAATTCATTTCTGCATTATTACGTTTTGCTTTAAGATTAAAGCTTTCTTTATCACTTGTTTCATTCAATTGCTCTCTTATTTCATTAACGTCATTTACTTTTTCTCCATTGATTTCTGTTATAATATCATCTTTTTTTAAACCTGCTTTGTCAGCAACAGAACCTCCTTCAACGTTAAGAATTTTAGCTCCGCCACCATTTTCAGTGTCTTCAATTTTTACGCCGAGCTTAGGAGTGTTATTTCCCCAAAACTTATAATTAAAATTAGTGTTTGGAAGGTTGGGCATTTTAGGCATCCGCGGCATTTTGAAATTAAAACTGTTTCCACCCATGCCAGGGTATGTCTCTTTAAAGAATGTCCTGTTTTTTTCTTTTGTTTCTCCTAACTTAACTTTTACATCTTTGTTTTTATGATTCCTTATATAATCAATTTTTACATTGTCGTCTGGCTTATAAAATTTTACTGCATCCATTAAATCTTCAGGTGAAATAATTTTTTTATCATTTAGCATAGTGATAATATCGTCTTTTTGCAATCCTGCTTTTTCTGCGGCGCTGCCATTTATCACACTGGTTATTTTAACTCCATCGGTTGTTTTTTCTGTGATCACCCCTAAAAATGTCCGTGGCTTTACATTCTCCATATCATCATCGACGTTTAGTTCCATGTCTTCATCATTTTCTGGAGTGAAAAGAAAATTATGCGAATTGCGTTTCAGATCTCTTTTCATTATACTTACTTCCCCGTCATGATAATCAGACAATGGTTTTCCATTGACAGTTATGTTATCACCATCAACAACTATTGTCATTTTTGTATTCTTATCACTGTTTTGACGAATGACAATTTCTTTTGATTTTTTGTCATCATTACCGGGTTTTTGGGACCACGCATTGATTGATAACAGCAGGGTAGTTGCCAAAAGTGCTGCAAAAAAAATATTCTTTTTCATTGTAAAGTTTTTAAATACGAAATGTTTAGTAGACAAATGTAATAACTTTTGCTGAACTACGAAATCTTTCGCAAATAATTGTTTTGTTTAACAAATTGGAAGCGTTATAGAATTATGTAAGAGTTAAAGTAATGATTTTACTTTTTCAATTACTTCATTAAGACGACTTGGGTCTTGTCCAACTGCAGTCGATAATGTTTTTTGACCTCCTCCTTTTCCATTAATAATTGGAGCTATAATTTCCTTAATTATTTTATTTGAATCGAATTCAGTAAAAATTTCTGAACATCCAAGAAGCACATTTGTTTTATTATCTTTTTTGCTAATTAAAAGTGCTACACTTTTTGGTTCTTCACTGTTTTTAATTTCTAATTCTGAAAATATTTTTTTCAGAACATTTATGTCAACATCAATAATTATATCATGATAAAAATCAATTGTATTAATGGTTTGTTTTTTTATAGCAATCCTATTTAATGTTGCATGGGCTTGTAGTCTTTCTAACTGTTCTTTAATCTTTCTTAATTGTTCTCTATCTATTATCAATTCTTTTATAGAGGTAACTATTTCTTTGGTGTTCTGTAAAACAGATTTGACTTTATGTAATTCATGCAATTGTTGATTAACATAATCTTCTGCTGCTTTACTTGCGACTGCTTCTATTCTTCTTATACCAGTACCTAAAGCAGTCTCATGTTTTATTTTAAAGAATCCTAATTTTATTGTATTCTTGACATGAGTACCCCCACAAAGCTCGATAGAATAATTAGGCTCAATAATTACTACACGGACTATCTCGCCATACTTTTCGCTAAACAAAGCCATGGCACCCATTTCAATAGCCTCATTCTTTTTCATTCTTTTAATTTTAACTGGGATAGATTTTCTTATTTTTTCGTTTACTATGGATTCAACTTTTACAATTTCCTCATCAGTCATTTTAGAAAAATGTGAAAAATCAAAACGCAAATATTCATCGTTAACTAGACTTCCTTTTTGTGTAAGATGAGTACCTAAAACTTGCCTTAATGCTGCGTGCAAAAGATGTGTGGCAGTATGATGTATTGCAATTTTTCTTCTTCGATGATTATCAATTTCAGCTGTAACTAAGGAGTTATATTTTAAGAGATCTTTAGAAGGTAGTCTGTCAGTAAAATGAATAATTAAGTTATTTTCTTTTTTAGTATCAATTACTTTTATCGTTTGATTTTTAAATTTAATAATGCCTGTATCACCCACTTGGCCACCACTTTCTGCATAAAATGGAGTTTCCTCCAATACTATTTGTCCTAATTCTTCTGATTGCCTTATTATCTTTCTGTATTTATTTATACTAGTTCTTATTTTAGAACGATTTGTATATTCATCTTGGCCTGAACGTCTTAATGTATTAGGAGAATTGGAAATAATTTTCCAATCTTCTATATCTATAATATTTGCTGAACGGCTGCGATTTTTTTGTTGCAGCATTTCTTTTTCAAAACCTGCTTCATCTACAGAAAAACCATTTTCATTTGCAATTAGCCTAGTTAAATCAAAGGGGAAGCCATACCTATCATTTAAAACGAAGCAAAAATATCCGCTTAAAGTCCTCATATAAAATTTATCATCTCCAATTAAAAGAGTTTTAGTTTCATCATTAGAGTTAATAAATTCAATCAATATTGAATTAATTGTGATTTTGGATGTATCCAAAAATGTTTCATTATTATCTAAAAAAGAAATTTTACTTTTTGCAAATTCGAAAACTGCATTTATTAAATCAATCC
>JBDTYU010000236.1:0-5637 GCA_040005535.1 Ginsengibacter sp.
AAAAATGGAGCATTTTCTTTTTCAGCCAATAATATTTTGAATACTTTGTTATTTGCGGGTTCCACAAATTTACCTGAACAAAATTTGGTTCAAAATGTCAGCGTACAGTTTTTCCAAAGAACCTACAGGCTTACTTATACACGCAATTTTGGCAAAGAGAAATTAAAAGGAAAGCGAGACAGGTTAACCGGCGCTGAAGATGAAAAAGGCAGAGTTCAGTAAGAAATTTTTCCCACTATCTGAGTATGCAAAATAAAATTTGTGTGTATTCGCACCTGGCGTTTTATTGGACAGATGATCACATGTGTATAATTGAAAAAAGGCAAAAGAAATAATTTCATTCAATCTGCGTTTTATAAATATATACCGCAACTAACTTTTATGACATATTATTTCATCAAAGATGGAGATAATGAATTGGGTCCATTTACCATCAAGCAATTAAAATCCAAATCAATAAAGAAAAATACTCCGGTTTGGTTTGCAGGACTTGCGGAATGGACTATGGCAGGCAAGGTGCATGAAATAAAAGAATTATTTGTAGTGAAGTTATCGTCTCCATCTTCCCCGAAAAATAGATTAAATAGAATATGGAATTATAAAATGATGAAATATCAAATCAAAAAAGTTTCCTATCAGCTTATTTTAATCAGAGCAAGAAAAAATCTTTTTTAATAACCATTTTCCCCAAATATATTCTTCATCTGCAATTGATGAATGTAGATTCATCGTAATACATTTCCCCATACCTGGTGAACACATATTGATTCAATATCATAATTTTTATGCACTTACCGGGTAAGAATTAGGCATCACATACAAATTCATGGAAGTTGAATGAGTGGGCATCTTAATACTTGAATTCCTTTGCGGAACGGTTTGTACCGGATGCGAGTTGCATGTGCCCAGTGCATAATAGATAATTATAAATACGATAATTGTACTTATACATCCGCCACCAATTTTTTTGGCGCCCCAGCCGGCTATTATAGTTCTCAAAAAATTATTCATATTGTAAAAGTTTAAGTAACAAACATAATAATCGTGCCACAGATTACATAAATCCATAATCCAGAACCCTTCGCAAATATTTTTTATCCTGAATAACCCAGGTTACTTCATAACTGCCGGTTGCATCTTTGCAAAAAAGATATAAATAAATTCTGTGCCCGTCTTTGGAATTATAAATTCCATTACGCGATCTGAGAGCGCCTTTATCTGTGTACGTAAGGTTAAGGTTATAGAGATCAGCATAGGCAGCAGATGGTATTATAATACTATCGCTGCCGATTGTTACAATAATTTTATTTATGAAGGTTCGTGGAATATTACCATAGTCGCCGTAATAAGTTTTCCTGTCAATTCTTATTAAATATTTTTCATCGTAATCCAACTTATGTTTTCCTGCATCAAATGGAGAGAGATGAATAATAGCTTTGCTATCATCGCCATCAAAATTCATATAATCAGAACCGAACTTAGTAAACGGAATTTTTTTTAATTCTTCTTTACCCACAGATTCGTCAATACCGGATAAAGTAAATGTAGCAAGGTCTGCCCTTATTTCTGTCTTTGGTAATTTTGCAAACGATTCATTTTTTTTTCGCGTATCCTGGTAATCGTAAAAGCGTTGCGCAAGGCAGGGAAGACAATACAGTAGGCATAGTGAGAGAAAAAAAGTTTTCATGTATTTGTTTTCATTGAATCTTAAAAATAATAGAAATCAGGTTAAGGAAATTAAAAATTGCAACACAATAATTCGGCATAAGAAAATAGGTCGGTTTAAAAGGATTTAGAAATAAGTAAACAGAATAATTGACATTAATTTTTCGTAAGAGAACGTTACAAAGCAATTTTAAAAGATGAAATGGTTAAATGGGAAAAATATTTGATATTGAAACGCACTAAAAGGTGGTCATTAAATGACGATGAAAGGAAATAATTCCAGCTCTTATCAGCTATCAAAAACAAACTAGAAATGGAAAAAATTATTTTCGCGGGAAATACTTCCAGCAAAAAAGAACAAATAGATTATTGATTTTATTTTTTTAAGCGTTCATAAAATTCAACACTTTTTGTTCCATCTGCATTGGTAATGGTTTGTTTATAATTATCTGTCCCATTCATTTCAATATCAATATCAAAAGACTGACCTGCTATAATCGAATATGTCGAATTGAGATCCGTCTCTTTAACTTTATTATTACCAACCATTTCAAAAGTTCCAAATCCAATACCAGTATGATTTTTGCCTACAGAATCTTTAACTGTATGACCAAACATAAAGTAGCCGGCGTAGAACGTTTTATATTGTGTTTGTACACTCTTCGAAGTATCGCTTCCCTTAAGCGTATAAGAATTAATTTCTTTCCAAACACCATCTAATGGAGTTTTTGCAGTTGACCCTACAGTTTGATATACTTCTGTGAGCTTAGACTTTTGGGAATTAATAGTTATTTCAGGAATCACCTGTTCATAGCCGTCCTGGCTTTTTGCTATGTTTAATTTATAGTTTGCAGGTGTAGTAGTATAGGCTGTATCATTCGAACTATATATTACATTTTCAATTACTGTTCCTGTATCTGAAGTATAAGAACCAACGCCAAAGGAAGAAACAGAATCAGCAGGATTTACCTGGGCATACATGAAATAATTATCGGCATAGATTTTCAGTTGTTTAAGAGTCGTGTATTTCGTGTCTTTTTTGCCGTCATTAACGGTTTGAGATGTCATAAGATAAGCGCCAGGCATATTGGGTGTTTCCTTAACGGTTGAAGTGTTACAACTTACAGCAGCTAACACTATAAAAGAAAAAATTAAATTTTTCATAATATCAGGCTTTAATGTCCGGTTAAAATAAAAAAAATTATTGTTAAGTACAATACCTGGTGCATAAAATTTCGACATAATATTCCTTTTTGTTATAGAGACCTGCAGATAAATCCTGGTGGATGTAAAGAGATTTTTAAGAAGTGATAAGTGGAGATATTAACACCTGTGGATTAATTACCTACCGGCTGATTAAATATAAAGGTTATCATCGCATTTAATCAATCTTTAAAATCCAAATATCCCCTCATGAAAAAGTTATTCCCGCTGATTTTTATTTTTTTGGCGTTTAATCTTACTGCTCAAAATAAACACCCTGGTTTTAAGTTTACACCAACAATTACATCTGACATTGTAAAAGCAGCCAGTTACTATTACAATCACTTCTCTAACATTAAAGGAGAAAAAATCGAAGAGACGGAAAGTATTATTGAATACAAAAGCAAAATATTACCTGCGGAAGCAATCGAAAGCACCATTACACAAATTAAAAGTTTACAGAATGTTTATAGCTGGCAGGCAATAATGATGAATACAGATAACTATGACAAAGCTGTAGCGAAATACAAACAAATTTATCGCCAGCTTAATGGTGCAAACTTTATTATGGATGGTAAATCCTGTAAAATAACCGGGCCGTATGATACACCTGATGACGACAGGGCCTTTGCCTCAAGCATTCTTGTACCAGACGTAAAAGAAAAATATTTACAACGCCTTAAAATTGAAGTAGCCCTTAATTATAATATACAAGTATGGTGCGTTAAAATCCTCATTTATGAAAAAGAATCGGATGAAGATATAAGGCCTTCGGAAATCACGGGACAATAACAAACTTCATCTTTTACAATAGAGCTTGATTGTCATCGCCTCATTCACTACTATGCTTTTATTTATTGGCTGCTTGTTTATTTTACAATTTATTTAAACCCAACCATATGATGCAAAATAACAGGATCGTAAATATGGCCATCCTTGATGACTGTTTTTACGTTTCGGATGTTGCGGATATTTTGCAAAGGATCGCCATCTACTATTATAAGATCAGCCCTTTTACCTGGCTCAACAGATCCGGAAAGTTTTTCTATGCCCATGACTTTAGCAGGTATTATAGTAGCTGATTGAATAGCCTCCATAGGACTAAGGCCAGCTTGCACATAGAGTTCCAGTTCACGATCAAGGCTATACCCGGGAAATCCCATATCAGTACCAGCTACTATTGTAATTCCTTTGTCATGCATTCTTTTGACAATTTCCAGGAAATTGTTTACTATAACTTTTAATTTTTGTGCCATTGGTGGTTCAAGACCTGTATTGATAAACAAGGCCTGTAGTGGTTGTGGAATAGAAGTAAATGCCGGCTCTATAACAGTTATGCTGTCTTTTAATGATCGAAGCGATAATTCAAATACGCCAACTGTTGGGTCTATTACTACATGATGAGCTTTTATAAAATCAAGCGCTGCCACACTTACAGAATCAGAAAAATCTACGGCACGGGTTTCTTTATTTCTCTTCATCGCAGAATATACATACTGCACATGATTCACCTGGTCCATGCCCGAATCAACACCCTGTTGCAACGTCATGCCATTTGGTATATGCCCGGTAACGGTCAAGCCTAAACGATGTGCTTCTGTACAGATAGCTTTTACGATTGCAGGTTTTACAGAACTGTAAATTTTTATTTGTACAAATCCGTTTTCTTTATACCGTTGCACGGCTTTTACAGCCTCTTCTGCATTATCGGCTTGTATAATGCCAAGCGCCATTGGCCCTTTCCCATCAATAATACCCGCCTTTAAAATATGCGGCCCCACTCCTTTGCCATCATCGATCGATTTTTGAATCGCATTGATATAACCAAATTCATTACCACAATCTCTTACAGTAGTTACACCTGCTGCCAGGTAAGCGGGTCCCCATTCTGCCTGTTCAAAGTGGGCATGCATATCCCATAATCCGGGAATAACGGTTTTTCCTTCAGCATGAACTATAAAAGCGTCTTGTGGAATAACGACATTGTTTTTTGTACCCACCTTTTGTATCATACCATTTTTTATCAATACAATAGAATTGGGTACAGTTGTATTATTTACAACATCTAATAAAGTACCTCCCGTAACAGCAATAATTTTATGTTGTTGCCCAATATTTGCACCGGCTGTAAACAAACGCATACCGTAAATCGCAGCTTTGCTGATTAGCTCCGGCAACAATGATTCATAAGGCTCCAGCATCATCTCGAGTTTATCTCCTTCAGCATCATTAGTGATCAGGCAATAAAGCATACCATTTGCATCCGTCCACAGCAATTCGTTACCCCATATTAAGCCACTGATAACATAACGTTCAAGTATAAACGAAGTATTGTTAAATGACAATGTATCATTTCCATCTTTTTTAATTTGCACATCGCCTGAAGGAAGTATATGAATGTTTTGGGGCTGATGATGTTTCTTCCAGTATTGAACCAATATCATTTGAACAGTACCGGGTGAATATCCTGCTATTGGGAAACTAATATCTTTTAAAGATTGGGTGTTTACAGCAGAATCAACTTTTATTTGAACAGTGTTAAGATGTATTACAATAGAATCATTAATGGTTGACATCCTTGATGTATTCCCTTTAATATATAAGCTAAGGGGCTCATTGGACGGAGTTAATTTCAGCATTGCTTTTAAAGGCACGGAAGAGCCGCGATCAATAAATTTAAAATCGATGTTATAAACAACGGAAGTATCATTCCTTGAAATTGTATACTTTTCTTTCCCGATATTTTGTTCAAACTTATGCAACAGAAAT
>JBDTYU010000237.1:0-6097 GCA_040005535.1 Ginsengibacter sp.
GAGTCATAAGCTTTTGACCCGGTAGTATTAATTTCACGGCCAACTTCCTGCATTACGAAGGAAAGTTTTTTGCCTTTTGCTTCTTCATTGTCATCCATGATAGTTATAAAATATTCGCAGTGATTTTTCAATCGTACCTGTTCTTCGCGAATATCAATTTTTTCAATATAATAAATCAACTCCTGTTCCATGCGATTGGGATCGTAATTTTCTTTGCCAACATTTTCTTCCAATAATTTAACCAGTTCTTCCTTCATTCGTTCTTTTCTTTTTGGCTCCAACTTGAGAATTTCTTCTTCCTGGTCATTAATATTTTTTATGCGAAGCCGTAATTCTTTTTCGAGAGAAAGCCCTTCATCTGTGCGATGATGATTGAGTTCTTTTAATGCCGTTTCAATTACCTTTTTCAATTCAGTCCAATCGTTTTCATCCAATACTTCGTTACTGGGAGATACCACTTCCGGCAGTCGCAGCAAAGCGCTTAATACCGAATTGGTATCAATTTTTAAATCCGATGCCAGCTCATCAATCTGTTTGTAATAGGCTTTTATTAAATCGGTATTTATAACTACAGGTTTTGAACTGCCATTTTGTTTTATAATGATAAAGCATTCTACAGTTCCACGCAGTAAATTTTCCTGCAACAGGCTTCGTACATCAAACTCATACGGTTTCAGCAATGGCGGAATCTTTAAATTGACTTCGAGTTGCTTTCCGTTGAGTGATTTTATTTCAACTAAATATGTTTTATCATTTACTGTTTGTTCTGCTCTTCCAAAACCGGTCATTGATTTCAACATAAAGATTATCTTTTTTTAATTTGAAGCAAGGTATACAATTCTGTTTGAGATAGCATTTTCATTTCGCCGGGTTGTAAATGTTGCATAGTAATTTTTCCAATGCGATAGCGAATCAGCCTCAGAGTAGGAAATCCAATTTTAGCGGTCATCTTTCTTACCTGCCTGTTTTTGCCTTCAGTCAGAATCAGCGAAATCCAGCTTTCAGGAATATTTTTTCTGACACGGATGGGCGGGTTTCTTTCAATAATTGCAACAGGTTTGTCAACTATTTTGGCAACACATTTTTTTGTGTGATAGATTTTTCCATTAATATTTATATTGATGCCGTGTTGTAAATCTGCAATTGCTTTTTGTGTTATACTATTTTCTACCTGAACCCAATATTCTCTTTCATGTTCGTGCAAAGGATTAAGAAGGTAATCATTTAATTGCTTATCGTTTGTAAGTATGAGCAAGCCTTCGCTATCATAATCGAGCCGGCCAACCGGGTAAATATTTTTTGGAACATCAAAAAAATCTTTAAGCGTTTTTTTATCTTCCTGCGAAGTAAACTGCGAAAGCACATTGAATGGTTTGTGAACTGCAAAATATTTATTCAATAGAACGCGTTTAAAAAAAAGATAAAAAGCTTTTACAAAGATGGATTGATAAAAATAATAAAGCCCGTCTTTTGATGCACGGGCTTTGTTTATATGGATGGGTTAGTAAGTCAGGAAACAAATTCCTTACACAATATTAAAAATAATTTCTTCTAACAAGAAAAATTTTGTCACTTTTTTTATCAACATTTAAAAATGAGTTGTGGATAAGGACAATTATTTTTCGGTGTAAAATTTTCATTTTCATTTTATTTTTTCAACCATAACAGTGATTGGAATTTAAAAAATAAAAACATATACATCATAAAGATCAACGTACACCAAGCTTTCAAAGAATCACGTTTTAAAAATATATAACGTTGCCTGATGTTATAACGTAACTTTTATTTTTTTATTACTTCATTATTCATGACTTTATCAAATTTTATTTTCAAAAAAATATTTTTTTCTTTTCTGTTATAAATTCCCGGAAAACATCATTCCGCATAAAATGCACAACCTTTACCTTTGATAATAAAAATATATTTTATGCAATTTCCTTCTCCTGTTTCTGCACAATGGATCGCTGATTTTATCAATGCAGAGATTGCAGGTAATGAAAATTCTTCTGCAACAGGCATCAATGAAATTCACAAAGTTATCAAGGGAGATATTGTTTTTGTTGATCATTCAAAGTATTATGACACCTGTCTTAACAGCGCTGCAACTTTTATTATTATCAATAAAAAAACTGAAGCACCTGATGGTAAAACTTTATTTATTACAGATGATCCTTTTGAAGCATATTCAAAAATTGTTCAACACTTTCGTCCTTTCATTGCTTCAGATAAATTGATAAGTGATACAGCGAAGACTGGTAAGAATACGATTATAATGCCAAACGTTTTTTTAGGAAATCACGTTGTTGTTGGAGATAATTGTATCATTCATCCTAATGTTTCAGTTTATGATTACAGTATTATTGGTAACAATGTGGAAATACATTCCGGCACTGTTATCGGCAGTGATGCTTTTTATTTAAACACAAAAAAAAACAGGGACGCATGGTATAAAAAAATGCCGGGTTGCGGGAATGTAGTAATTGAAGACGATGTTGAAATAGGCGCCAACTGTACCATTGACAGGGGAGTAAGCGACGCAACTAAAATTGGAAGAGGCACAAAGCTTGACAACCTGGTGCATATAGGTCACGAAGTTGTTATTGGGAAAAACTGCATTCTTGCGGCACAGGTTGGGATTGCAGGGGGAACTACATTAGGAGACGGAGTAATTCTTTGGGGCCAGGTAGGCGTGAATAAAACAATTACGATTGGAGATAATGCTGTAGTGATGGGCCAGGCGGGAATTACTTCCAGCATAGAAGGAAATAAAAGTTATTGGGGAACTCCCATCCAGGAATTTTATAGCAAAAGAAAAGAGCTTGTATTGATAAAAAGACTGCCGGAGATTTGGGAGAAAGTGAAGAGGTTAATTTGAAATGTGAAAATTGCACTTATTGCTTGAACACAGCACACGCCAAATTGTAATAAAATAATCTCCGCAAAACATTGATAACAAATTGGCTTATGCCACATAAAGAGAATCAAAGTTAAAAAGTTTTTATTCCAATTCGGAGTTAGGGAACTGGCACATAATCATACGGCAACATATCTCCAATCTTTTTAAATCCAAGGTAGCCATTTGTAGTAATATCTGCCTGGTCATAATAATAACCGTTTTGCTCTATAACAATTGATTCGCCCGTAGCGAAAAGTAATGTTGATAATTGAAAATCTTTTTTTATTGTTGGGTCTGTATCAAGGTACGACTGCTCAGGTTTCGCAATTTTATAAATCAACGCAACTTCATTTTGGTTTGGCCTGAATTCTACAGTATTAGTACTGTCATCTTTTTCAAAGTTCAATGCACCATATAAATTTTGCAGCGGCACTGAAATCTCGCCATCATTATTTTTTATGATGAACTGTAATTCAAAACCATCTTTTTCAAGAGTACGGTTATAAAGGCTTCTCACAAAATGCAACATAGAACCTTTATAAGCAATCGCTCTATTTTGTTTCCATGTTTCCTCTTGTTCAGGTGTTCCCTTCATTTCTTCAAAAAACGGATACCCAATAAATAAATTTGTATTGGTATTGTATTCATACGTAAATGAATCAATGGCAAACTTCAAATTATAACCGAGCGCAAAATTATCAACGCTCAAAGATTCCTTTGCTAAAACCTTTAACCGGTTTTTCTTTTTGCTAAAATAAAAATGGAGCACTTCAGGATTTTTTATAACACACTGTTTTGCAAATTTTGATTGACCGATAAAATTATTTGTAAAAAACTCCCCATACTTATGCCAGCCATCTTTTACTTCAGTGCTTATGGCAACAGTAACTTCTTCCAATGATTTTTCTTTAGGGCTTAATTCAAAAACAAGATTATCATTTTGCGAAGAAGTATTATTAATACGTATAGCTTCTGTTTCATAACCTGTGTATGTTACAACAAGAGAATAGCCACCGTCAGGAAGTTTAATGATAAAATTTCCATCAGTATCACTTGCTACACCAAGGGTGGTGTTCTGAGCAAATACAGATGCGCCCTGTAAAGGTCTTTTTGAATTTTTATCAATTACTTTTCCTTTAACAGCATAATAAGTAGCCTGGGAAAATAACTTGCCGGTTGAAATAAAGAACAGGAATGTAAAAATGAAGAGAATAACAAATTTTCGTTTACTTGCAGGATTTATATTCATAGGATATTTTTTTATTTAAGATGATATTTTTCTTTTAAAGTTGCACACGTATGTGCAATAGAAACAGCAACTGGGTTAAAATTAAATCCGGGTAAAGCATTTAAAATTTTAGTGTTATCAAAATAAACGCAAGCCTGGGCAGTTCTGGTTGTTTCTTTAGTTAGCAAATGTTTTTTCCCGGTAATGCCCGCCTTTATTGCTTCAAGTCTCCAAACAATTTCTCCCATAAAAGGAGAAACCTTTTTTGACGGCGGCTTCTTTCCAAAACATTTTGCTATCGAAAAAAATATTTCTTTGTAAGATAAATTTTCGGCGCTTAAAATAAAACGTTGCCCGGATATTTTGCTGTTCATTAACAAGATCATTGCATTGGCAACATCACGTACATCTACAAAACCACTAATGCCTTCAGTATACCATTTGAATTCATCATATGCAGTTTTGAAAATCGCTGCCGATCCGTTATCCCAGTTATTACCACCGAGAATAATCGAAGGATTAACTATCAGGGCTTGCAATCCTTCTCCAATGCCCCGCCATACTTCCAGCTCGCCTAAATATTTCGATTTGCCATAAACACTATTGCTCGTTTCTTCAGTCCAGTTCATTTGTTCGTTTATTGTTTCACCATCTCTTATTCTGCCAAGAGCTGATACAGAACTTACATGCACCAGTTTTTGCACACCTGCATCCATGCAGGCATTTACAACATTGGCCGTTCCTTCAACATTTATTTTTAAAAGATTGTATTTATCTTTTGGCTCAAATGAAACAATTGCGGCACAGTGATACACATGAGTAATTCCCTCTATTATTTCTTCAAGGCCGATAATATCAAGAATATCACATTGCTGAACCCTTAAATTGGGATGAATTATATTAACCGGAGATGAATTATAGATGCCTGTAACCTTGTAACCCTTTTCCAGCAATTGTTTCACTAACTCACTTCCTACAAGACCGGCAGCACCGGTTACTAATATTTTCTTATTTGCGTTCAAATCAACCGATGAATCTGTAACCTCTGGCATCAATAAAGTTTTGATATCTTTTCAAAATAAAAATTTTTTAAAGAAAGATATATTATGTTTTTTTATTTTGATAATTGTAAAATCCCTTCCCGGTTTTTTTACCAAGTTCACCATTTTTTACTTTTTCAATCTGCAATGCAGAAGGTTTAAAACGCTCTGCCTTTTCAAATGCATCATACATACTTTGCGAAACAGCGAGATTTATATCCATACCAATAAGATCCATTAATTTAAACGGCCCCATCTTGAACCCTGTTGATTCTAAAATGGAATCTACATCTTCAAATGAAGCTATACCTTCTTCTACAATTTTTAATGCTTCCAAATAATAATGCCGGGCAACACGGTTCACTATAAATCCCGGCGCATCTTTACACATCACGGGCACTTTATCCATTTGTTTGCAAATGTCATAAACAGCGATTGCCATTTCATCATTAGTCTCACTGCCTTTCACTACTTCTACCAGCTTCATAATGTAAGCGGGATTAAAAAAATGCATACCTACAACTCTTTGAGGAAAAATTATTTTTTCCTGTAAGGAAGAAACAGAAAGCGAAGAGGTATTGGTAGCAAAAATTACCTCTTCATTATTATATTTTGCGAGCTCATTAAATAATAAAACTTTTGCCTCCTCTGTTTCAATGATCGCTTCAATAATTATCTCACCTGTACATTCTTTTATATTTGCAGTAAAATGTATGCGGTTATAGATTTCTTTTTTTTCAGAATGAGAAATTTTTTCTTTATCAACTAAGTACTGCAGATTTTTTTCAAGAGTGGCTTTCGCATTGTTCAGCGCCAATTCATTTACATCAAACAGTATGGTATTAAAGCCACTTTGCGCTGTGACCTGTGCGATGCCGCTGCCCATAGTTCCTGCTCCGCAAACGCAAATGGTAATGGTCATAATTATCTATT
>JBDTYU010000238.1:0-6210 GCA_040005535.1 Ginsengibacter sp.
ATCCCGATTCTTACTATTGTTTCTCCTCTTTTTATCCACGGATAAATATTTAAATCAGGCATGGGCTTTCCGTTTTCATTTGCTGCAGCCCAGGTTACTTCTATTTTTTTTCCTATCAGTTTAAGGTAATTATTAAAATTTATTTCATTGGCATGATACACATAATTTTCAAAGAAAGAATGTACATCACAATTACAAATATCTTTTACTGTTCTTTCAATATCTGCAGAATAAAATCCTTTGCTTCCCGAAAAGTCCTTAAACATTTTACGCATTACATCATCAATTGATCGCTTATTATTTGTTGCGTCTCTTATAATAAAATCAAGCATAGTTCCAAGCAACTCTCCCTGCAAATGAACGCTGGGATAATAATCTCCTAATCCGCCGGGTTGTTCATTAGATTCAAGACTTGCTTTTTCAGGTGAGATATTCGCGTTACCGGGATTGGAAAAATAACTTTCGATTAATTTTTCAAGATGAATAATTCTTGTGGAATCATCTGCCGGAAGATTTGCTCTTCTTAATAACAAATCAGCATAAAACATGGACAGGCCTTCGCTCCACCATAGGCCTGCGGCTTTTTCCTGAGGGCCATAATATACATCAGAATATTCTGCAGGATGCAGGCTCACCAGATTCCATGCATGAAAATATTCATGTGCAATCTCATTATTCATGTCTGCCTTTTCTTTTTCAAATGTTGCACTTGGTAAGCCGATTGTAACTGAGCTGCTATGTTCCAATGCAGCGTAGGCCCCATCCTGCAAAAGAAAAGTATAGTTTCTGTAAGGTATAGTATCAAACAGTTTTACAGTTTCCTGTACAATTTTTTTTATGTTATTTACCAGCAACAATGTATCAAATGAAGTTGCATTTGAAAGAGGCCAGTAAACAATTTTATGTTGAACTTCTTTGATTGAAAAATTCCATGTATAAAATTTTCCAACTAACACAGGGCAATCCATTAATACTTTCGCATTGGGTGCATAAAACGTATTGGGCTTATTTGTAGTTTCAAGTCCTGTTGCAATTTGCCAGCCTGCAGGAAGCTGAAACGTAATGTGCGAAGGAGTTTGAGGGAGCTCCGTTAGATACATGAAAGAGTGAATATCACCCACCATGCCACCTGTTAAAGACAGAAATGGTTTCCATACAGGTCGTTGAATTTCATTGGATGCTGGCAAATGTATTCTGTATTTTATTACAACATTTTTTACTGCAGATATGATTTTCCACAGAGCACTGTCTTCTCTTACATAGTTATTTTTACCTTCCGGGTGAACTCTAAAATTTTCAACATATCTCCAATAGCGATCATCATATTCATTGTGAGTTGCCATTGCAAGATGAAAAATTTTGGGCGCATCGCTGATATGTATTTCTACATCGTACCCAGAACGATCTGAAGTATCAACACGAAGTATATAATTAATATTTGTTTTGGAAATAATTTTTTGTGCAGCAATATGTAGTGAAGAAACAATCGCAAAGCTGAAAATAAAAAGCAGTCGAATTTGAATTGTTATTCTAAATATTTTATTTAGTTTAAAATTCATTTTGAAATTTTATAAACCATTAACTCACCATCATGACTATATACGGAAGGTTCAGGAACCAGAAACAGATTTAGTTGAGGAACAAGCAAAGATGTACGTGCGCCATTTCTTGTTGGAATATTTGCAATCTGCTTATAATTTTTTGTGTCTTGAGCCTGAAAAATATTTATATATCCTAATGATGTATAACCACCACCACAACTTACGTAGACACGCTTTGTTATATCATCATAAAATAAATCATCACTATCATTTGTTAAATCACTAACACTTATCCTGTTTCCTGTTTTTGTATCCATTACAACAAGCTTACCCGGATGGCGATAGCCAATAAAAAGTTTATTGCCCGCAGTATCCAAAGCCATTGGAAAATTTCCAGCACGATAGTTTTTACTCCAGTTATTTATCAGCCTTAACTTTTTATTATCCACCACACCAATTAAACCAGATTGCTGCAGGTTAACATAGAGCAAATCGTTTTTTTTATCTATTTGAAACCCTTCGGGATGGCAAGGCAACTTTATATTACCGACCTGTTTGTGATTGTCTGCATTAATGACTGCGATTCCACCTGATCCATAACCAACATATATTTTTCTTGCAGAAGAATCATAATGGACATCATCTGCATCTGAACCTAAATGTATGGTAGCAACTTTTAAAAACTTACTGGCAGTATAAAAATAACAATCTCCATTTCCTCCATTTGCAATAAATATTTCCTGGCTTTGCGGTATGTAGCATACGCCCTGTGGTTCATCAAGACCAATGATTGAATGGATAACTTTGGCGTTTTTTAAATCAACTACCTCAACTGTATTATTACCTAAAGCAGATATATACACCAGATGATCTTTTAAATTAATATCCAAGTGGTCAATACGTCCTTTTACATTTGGTAATGTAATTATCTTATCTATTTGTAAATAATTCCCGCCATAAGTATTCTGCCCTTTACAATTGGTAAAAGAAAAAATATAAATAATGAGAATTGATTGTAGAAATTTATGTTTCATTTTTTTATTGCAGCATGATTTGTTGTAGTCAATATCAGTTGCAATACCTTCGCTAATTTTTCAGGGTTATCAATTGCCCAAAAATGCATCATGAATAAACGTGGCTCATCATGAATCATGTGATTGTGCAAAGCAGTTGGTGTAATACCATTTTCAATTAGAATTTTGATAACAGGATTAACCTCATCTGCCAGTAAAACAAAATCTCCGGTTATGGCTGCACTATCGCCTGCCTTTTGAAAATTAATGGCAGTAGCCATTCCCATGTATGGCGGCATTTCCATTCCGCTTTCCTTTAATTTTTCTTTACGAGGAAAAGAGTATTGCAACAGCATTCCGTTGTGCTTACCGTTTGTACCAAGCAAGGCTTCAACTTTACTCCAATCAATATTAGTTTGTGCAGGTGACTGTGGGGGAGTTAAAGGAGTTCCTGTTATTGCGAGAACAGATTTTATTGCTTCGGCAAGCTTAACCCTGTCGCCACTTCCAGAAAAATGCACATACTTTACATTGGGAGATTCGTTTATAAGATGATTATGAATTGCTGTTACTTTAAGATTTACTTCTACTAATTTTTTTAAAACCGCAGGAACTTCATTGTCTAAAAGAACAAGATCTCCCATCATGGTTGCATCGTTATTCGTCGGGCCTGAACCGGATTGCATATTCATGTTTGTATCCATGCTCATAAACCCGATCCAACTGCCAAGAGCAAAGCCCGGCGCAACCTTAAAGCCACTCACTTTTATTGTAAGATCAGAACGCGGGTAAGTGACCTTAAAAACATTATTCTGCACTGTGCCCTTTTTGCCAAAAACTTTTTCAACAGATGACCAGTCGTTTTGTTGCGCATATGCAGTAGCGAAAAATATGAATGCTAAAAAAAATGCAATACTTCTTTTCATATGATTAGTTTGAAAACAAAGGTAAATGAGTTGGTATAAATCATCAATCAAACAAACCAAAACTCGTACTACCGCTTGGTTTCTTTGTGCTTTTTTAAATGTGCTGCTTACATTAGGAAGGTTTGGATGATGATTGGTCATTAAATCTTCAATGGTCATTATCTGTATTTTATCCTGGCCAAACGCTACTTCGCCGATTTTTATATGGCCTGCGCTCTTTGCTTCTTTAAGCATTTCTTTTGTTACCGTGGGTTGTAAAGCAAACAAAAATTCCAGCATTGGCATTTTCTTTTTGTCTCAGCGGAGTTTTACGTGTGAATTTTAGAATTGAATAGGTTACTTATCGGAAACCCCGCTGAAACTCAAGTATACTTTCCATTTATAACTTTACCTCAATTGAAAATATATTAAAACTATTGCAGCCGCTGTCATTATAATCAAAGTAAGAAAACCTAAAATATTTGAAACCTTCCCATTAGTATGTTCCTTCATTATTTTTTTATTATTGGCAATATGCATTACAATACCAATAAGGATAGGGGAAGTTAACCCATATAAAACTGCGGTATATAAAAGCGCTTGCACCGGGCTTATACCCAGATAGTTTATCAAAAGCCCGATTATTAATGAAATAATAATAACAATATAAAACGGTTTAGCCTGGTAATATTTTTTATCAAGATTTCCTTTCCAGCCAAAAGTTTCTGAAACAATATAAGAAAGAGATCCGCTTAAAACCGGTACTGCTAAAAATCCGGTTCCAATAACTCCTAATGCGAAAAGAAAATAGGATGCTTTACCCGCGACGGGTTCCAAAGCCTTTGCCGCTTGTTCAATAGTATCTATTTGCGTAATGCCATGCCCGAATAATGCAATGCCTGTAGCCAGGATAATAAAGAACATAACCATATTAGATAACAGCATACCAAAATTTACGTCTAACTGCATCTTTTTTATCAACAGGTTAATAAAGTTTTTTTCTTTTATTTTAGTATGATGTTTCTCTTCTTTATTATTATTCATAGCAATTTTTCTGCGGGCTAATATTAATTGCTTTGATTTTTTTACATCTTCTGCCTGCATGGTTACCTGCCAGAAAAAAAGGTATGGCGAAATTGTTGTTCCTAAAATAGCTACTAAAATTTCAATAAAATCTTTGTTGAATTTGATGGTAGGAATAAAAGTTGATCTTAAAACTTTTAACCAGTCAGGGTGTGTAAAAAAAGGGACAGCGATGTATAAAAAAAGTGTCAGACATAAATATTTTAAAACAGAAACAATTTTATTATACGGCAGGTAAATGATGATGATTACAAGTATAATTGTGAAGATCACACTAAACACCATTGGTTTTACAGCAGGTAATATAAGATTTGCCACTGCTCCCATACCTGCAATGTCTGCACCGATGTTTAAAATAATAGCAGGCACACTAAATATCATAATAGAATATAAGAGCGGCCTGGAATAATGTTTCTTCAAGGTTGTGGTAAGCCCTACTGTAGTTATAAGCCCAACCCTTGCGCACATTTCCTGTATGGATGCCATTAAAGGAAAAGTAATTAAGGCAGTCCACAAAGTAGCTAAGCCAAATTTTGCACCCGCTTGTGAGTAAGTTGCAATGCCGGATGGATCATCGTCGCTGGCCCCTGTAATTAAACCCGGCCCCAATATTTTAAAAAACTTCTTTGCTTTAGCTGCGAATTTCATTTCTATTCTATTATGTTTTAAAATAATTAATACCAGGAGATTTGTATAAGTAGCTGATGTCTATAAAAAACGTACCAAATCTTCTTATTACATAATAAAGATATTTGCATTTTAAAAACAAAGTTTATGGGTAACTCAGTTTTCAACAAAAGAATGACAATGTAATTACGGTTCGTATGTTATGTGCTGATTGAAGATCCTTTATTTTTTGGTTGGGTATAGAATCGTAAGTAGCGCAGTCTCATAAAAATTAACATCATGGCCAACCACCAGTTAAAGCCTTACACCATTTATGCGGCGCCAATTTAAAATGCTGAAAGAAATTTTTTATCAGTTATAAAAGTAAATTCGAGATAGATTTGCACCCTCGCTTAAGTAAGCTGTATTTCAGAAACTATTATTGATAAAATTTCATAAGGTAAGATGAGTAAATATTCTGTCGCAATCAACCCTTTGAATTTCGTTTTTGCACCCGTTATAATTTAATTTAACCTTACATCTTTGCATCAAACGAATTAAACAATCATATTCAAACAAAAAATTAAAACATGACAAAAGAATTTTGGATTAATCTGCCAGTGAAAGACATCAACAAATCAAGAGAGTTTTTCATCAAGCTTGGATTTTCACCAAACCCCGGAATGGGCAATAGCAATGAATCTGCAAGCTTGCTTATCGGAAATAAAAAAATTGTATTGATGCTTTTTGCGGAGCCCACTTTCAAAAATTTTACTAGCAATGAAATTGCTGATACAAAAAGCGCTACGGAAGTATTATTTTCTATTGATGCAGAAAGCAGAGAAGAAGTGGATGAAATGGCAGATAAGGCGGTGAAGGCAGGCGGCACAATCTTTGGCAAGCCGAAAGAAAATCAGGGTTGGATGTATGGCTGCGGTTTTGCTGATCTGGATGGTCACCGGTGGAATGTATTGTATATGGATATGAGTAAAATGCCGAAGCAATAAAAGTAGAACAGGTAATTGGGTGGCTGAGTTTTTAATGATGTTTTGTCTCAGCGGG
>JBDTYU010000239.1:0-25152 GCA_040005535.1 Ginsengibacter sp.
GCAACGATGTATCCACGCCAGTTATTGTAAAGAAGATGATACCTCGTAATGATTAAAAAAAACAAGGTAATATAATGGCTAAAACAATATTCGCAGGTAAATAAATAAAAAAATTTTCGTCGTAAAAGGCTTCTGCATTCTTTTGATTTCTTTTCACAAAATTCTCTTGGTTCCTTAAACACTTCTTCATGTGTAACTGTCCACGCAATACATGCAATGGGCAAAGCCATGATAAAAAGATAAATGATCTGGTAGTATATAGTCAATGGCATTTAACAAATTTACTTATATAATGCGGGTTAACAGCAATCTAATACTATACTTGTAACAAAAAATCTTTTGCATGGCGGGTCTCATGCTAAGGATATTTAATTCAAAATTACCGACAAATGATACCGCAGACGATTCACATTGTTAAAAAAGCGTTTAGCCGTCACGGTTAGAGTCCATTGCCTTTTAAAAAATAAAGCGCCACATTAAAAAAGATAATGAGGCCTGTAACATCTACCAATGTTGCTACAAATGGCGCTGAAGAAGAAGCAGGATCAGCGCCTAATTTCTTTAAGAGGATAGGCAGCATACTACCGCTAAACGATCCCCAGAGTACAACTCCTACAAGCGAGAAACTTACACTGAGGGCAATCAGAAACCAGTGAAGTCCATAAATATCAGTCATAATCCCATGATGCATAAGAATGCTCCATAATGAGATTCTTAGAAATCCAATCATGCCCAAAATTGCTCCCAGCACAAGACCTGATAAAATTTCACGGCGCATTACCCGCCACCAGTCGGCTATTGTAACTTCGCCCAGCGCCATAGCCTGTATAATTAATGAGGAAGCCTGCGAGCCGCTATTGCCGCCGCTGCTCATAATGAGAGGAATAAAATTTGTAAGTACAATCACTTTTGCCAGTTCATCATTATAATATGCCATAGCCGTCGCAGTAAGCATTTCACTTAAAAAAAGTATGATTAACCACCCTACTCTTTTCTTTATAAGATTAAAAAAAGGTGTTTCAAGGTATGGCTGATCAAGCGCTTCAGCACCACCTATTTTTTGAATGTCTTCACTAAATTCTTCATTCGTAATCCAAAGTACATCATCAATAGTAATGATCCCAAGAAGTACATTATAATCATCTACAACAGGCAGGGCTACACGATTATTCATTTTAAAAACTTCATTGGCTTTTTCCTGGTCGTCATTCACGTTGAGTGCTATAAACCTGTCATCCATCATCTCACTTACCTTTTTATCAGGCGCAGCCAAAATAAATTCTCTTATTCTTATATCATCAAGTAATTCTCCATGCTTGTCAATTACATAAATGACATCAATCGTTTCGGTATCTTTTCCAACATGCCTTATTATATCCAGCACTTCTGTAACGGTATTATATTCGTGAACATACACATAGTCAGGTGTCATAAGGCGACCAACACTGTTTTCCGGATAACCTAATAACGAAAGAGTAACTTTTCTTTCTTCCGGCTTAAGCGTTTTCACTAATTCTCTTACTACTTCATTGGGTAAATCTTCAAAAAAAGAAGTACGGTCATCGGGCTGCATTTCGTTTAAAAGCTCAGCACTTTTATGAGGAGGAAGATCTTTTATTATTCTTTTTTGATTTGAATGTTCGAGAATTTTAAAAAGGCTTATAGCACGGTGAATGGAAAGCTGAAGAAAAATCTCTATCTCCCTGTCTTCGTTTTCCTCTACGAGTTCTGCAACATCGCTTATGTTTTGCTGATTTAGAAATTCACTGATAGCCTCTGTATTGCCGGTTTGCAGCACTTCTTCATATTGTTCCTGTATAGTAATTATTTCTTCAGGCATGATCAGATTATTCTAACTATATCGCAAATTAATTTATTTTACAATGGTTATTCGCTTAATAAAATGATAAAGCAATATTTATATTTAAAACATGCAGGAGCGAAAGGCAGAGGTGTTTTTACAAAACAAAAAATTGATGCAAATGTAATTGTTGAGGAATCACCGGTAATAGTTATGAGCAGTGAAGACAGAGTGAATCTTGATAAAACTTTGCTTCATGATTATATTTTTGAATGGGGAAAAGAGAAAAAAGATCAGATAGCAATCAGGTGCTGTATGGCGTTGGGATTTGTGCCCCTTTACAATCACAACTATGAAAGTAATTGTGAATATTTTATGGATTTCGAAAAAGAAACTATTCAAATCAAAACAATCAGGCCGATCAGGAAAGGGGAGGAACTTACCATAAATTACAATGGTAACTGGAACGATAATAAAAAAATATGGTTTGATGCAAAATGATTAAAATTCTAAAAGGTATTTGACAAAGTTTTTAGCTACAAAAATCTTAAATTTTCGTTTGACCCTTTAAATCTGAACAATCAATACTACATTTACTAAAATTATAAAAACTATGGAATTTACAAACAGAGATACTAATATTTCCAACATTACATATACGCCCACAGGAGAACAAACGGGTACAAGGACTTTTCTTGCCAATGTATTTTTATTGATGTTTATAGCTCTTGGCGTTTCAGCATTATTTGCATGGCAATTTTCTATCAGTGCTAACTTATTGAGTTATCTCATAACTCCAACAGGACTTACAGGATTGGGGAAGGTAACCATCTTTGCTCCTTTGGGTTTTGTGCTTATCATGTCATTTGGATACCGTAAACTTTCAGCGCCGGCACTCATGGCATTATTTATTGCCTATGCGATTATTAATGGTATTAGCTTTAGTTTTATATTGCTTGCTTTTACACCTGGTTCCGTATTGGGTTGTTTCCTTTCAGCTTCTGCAATGTTTGGTGTAATGGCATTTATGGGCTATACAACCAACCAGGACCTTACTAAATTTGGCCGTATATTAATTATGGGTCTTATAGGAACTATCATCGCAATGGTTATTAATTTTTTCCTTCATAGCAGCCAGTTAGATTATATAATCAGCATCATTGGTGTAATGGTTTTCACAGGACTTACAGCGTATGATGTACAAAAGCTTAAAAGAATTGGAGCAGGGCTCGAATACAGTGATGTTTCTGCAGCGGACACTAAGAAGATGTCCATCCTGGGTGCATTAAATCTTTATCTTGATTTTATTAATATCTTTCTATTCTTACTACGTTTGTTTGGAGCGAGAAGAAATTAAATTATTACAGTTGTAATTGTTTAAACTACATAAAATTAAAAAAGCGAAACCTTCTAAAGTTTCGCTTTTTTTATAAAACAAATTAAATAATCCTACTTCCTGCTTTCAAATTCTTTCCTGATAATATTTAATGCTCCACCTGCCTTAAACCATTCAATCTGTTGCTCATTGTAAGTATGATTTACCAGGAAACTTTCTGAAGTTTCATCTTTATGATTCAAATGAATTACTAACGGCTTATTTACGGAGAAAGATGTTAAACCTGTAACGTCAATTATATCATCTTCAAATATTTTATCATAATCATCTTTGTTGTCAAATGTAATTGCAAGCATTCCCTGTTTCTTTAAATTGGTTTCATGTATGCGTGCAAAAGATTTTACGAGAACCGCTCTCACACCAAGATATCTTGGCTCCATTGCTGCATGTTCACGTGATGAACCCTCACCATAATTTTCATCGCCTACGATTATAGATCCCACGCCTGCGGCTTTATATGCCCTTTGTGTTTCAGGCAACGGGCCATATCCGCCTGTAAGATGATTTTTTACGAGATTGGTTTTTTCATTAAAATAATTTAAGGCTCCAATCAAAAGGTTGTTACTGATATTATCGAGATGCCCGCGAAACTTAAGCCAGGGGCCTGCCATTGAAATATGATCGGTAGTACATTTTCCTTTTGCTTTTATTAATAATTTCAAATTGCAAAGGTCTGTACCTTCCCACGCCGGAAAAGGATCTAAAATTTGAAGACGATCAGAAGTTGGGGAAACCAATATCTGTATACTGCTGCCATCGGCGGCAGGAGACTGATATCCCGCATCCTCAACAGCAAATCCTTTCATTGGCATTTCAATGCCTTTGGGCTCCTGGAGTTTTATTTTTTCTCCTTTATCATTGGTTAAAAAATCAGTGAGCGGATTAAAAGTAAGAGATCCTGCAATCGTTAATGCAGTTGTTATTTCAGGAGATGCGACAAAAGCATGAGTGTTTGGATTACCATCATTTCTTTTGGCAAAATTTCTGTTGTAAGAAGTCAAAATAGAATTTTTTCTATTAGGATCAGTCGAATGCCGTGCCCACTGTCCTATACAAGGTCCGCATGCATTAGCCAATACTACGCCGCCCATTTTTTCAAAAATGGCGAGATATCCATCTCTGTCCACAGTATATCTCACCTGTTCTGAACCCGGAGTAATTGTAAATTCAGCTTTTGCTTTTATGCCATGATTGGTTGCCTGTTCAGCAATTGAGGCAGCTCTTGTAATATCTTCATAAGATGAGTTGGTGCAGGAACCTATTAATCCAACTTCTAACTCTTCAGGCCATTCGTTTACTTTTACAGCATCAGCAAATTTAGAAATTGGCCATGCTAAATCGGGGGTAAAAGGGCCATTAATATGAGGTTCCAATTCAGATAAATTTATTTCAATAACCTGGTCAAAATATTTTGTAGGATCTGTATAAACATCTTCGTCACCGGTAAGATGTTCTGCAATAGCATCTGCAGCATCCGCTACTTCGGCTCTGCCGGTTCCTTTAAGATATTCTCCCATTTTATTATCATAACCAAAAATTGAAGTAGTAGCGCCAATCTCTGCTCCCATATTGCATATAGTTCCTTTTCCAGTGCAGGAAAGAGAAGTAGCGCCTTCTCCAAAATATTCAAGAATAGCGCCGGTACCGCCTTTTACAGTAAGAATTCCGGCAACTTTTAATATAATATCTTTTGAAGCTGTCCAGCCACTAAGCGTGCCCGTTAGTTTTACTCCTATCAATTTTGGAAATTTTAATTCCCAGGGTAATCCTGCCATAACATCACAGGCATCAGCACCACCTACACCAATTGCAATGATGCCCAACCCGCCTGCATTAACTGTGTGAGAATCTGTCCCTATCATCATACCACCAGGGAAAGCATAATTTTCAAGTATTACCTGGTGAATAATGCCTGCTCCTGGTTTCCAAAAACCAATTCCATATTTATTTGAAACAGAAGCGAGGAAATCATATACTTCTTTGTTTTGTGTTTTTGCTTTTGAAAGATCTTCGGAGGCACCTGTCTCAGCCTGAATAAGGTGATCGCAGTGAACGGTAGAAGGCACTGATACTTTTGTTCTGCCCGATTGCATAAATTGTAACAGGGCCATTTGTGCAGTAGCGTCCTGCATAGCAACTCTGTCTGGCGCAAAATCAACATAACTTTTACTACGCTCATAAGCTACATCAGCATTTCCCTGCCATAGATGTGCATATAAAATTTTTTCAGTAAGTGTAAGAGGACGGTTTACCACAATGCGTGCGGCATCAACTTTGGCAGCGTAGCCTGCATAAAATTTTTTTATCATGTCAATATCAAATACCATAACTTTTTGATTTATGTAAGTAAGGGAAATTATAAGCGATAAAAAATAAAATAAATTAATAATTTTTGATATTCCAAATTTACTTAAAATCAAATGATCATTTTCCTTATTAGTTGAATTCATGAAAATGGATTAAGTAAAATAAAGTAAACTATTCTCCGTTATAATCTTTAAAACGTATTACACCATTTATTGCAAATATTTTTTAATTTTGGGTATGTATAAGATAAAGCATTTTATTGAGTGGCAAGTGTTTGGAGTGTGCACTGCTATTGGTGAAAAAATGGGTATCGCCACTTCTGTTATAAGAAGATACTTTATTTATATTTCTTTTTTAACTCTTGGTTCACCGGTGATATTTTATTTATTTTTTGCTTTCTGGATGAACATAAAAAATTATATTAAAAGTTCCAGGCGCAACCCTTTGAGATATCTTTAAATAATTCTGTTAAGCATCTTTTTGTTTTCGTAAATTTCAATGTTATTATTTTTTCTTTGTAGCTATTCTTTTTCTACAGAAAGATTGAGTAGTCTACCTTTATTCCATGCGTTATATTCCTGTTTATAATTTTTTCGGTTTTGTTTTGTAAGGTTCTCATCGTCTAAAGATAGCAGATCAGGGCTGCCACCATTAACCCACGCGGTGTACCAATAACTGGCCACATCCAATATTGATAATCGTAATTGATTTTCAACCATACCTTTCATAGAATTATTAAATTGCCGGGCATAATCATCAGAAAAAACCGGCTGGCTATAGTATAAAATATTTTGGCCCAACGAATCTTTTTTATACATTTTACTTTTGTCAAAACCCTGCCTGATTTGTTTTTCATTAGCAAGTAAAGTATCTGCAAGACCATGTGTACGCACAATAATATTCCATGTCTCTGCAGGAATGTCGGCTATATATTTTGCTCCTTCAGTTTTAAAATTATAATTGTCACCTAATAATTCAGGTATTTGTGTTTCCCATAAAGCGTGAACTCCTTTTTGATCAGTAAACTGTCCGTTGTAATTTGATGCAGTGTGCAAAGGCACGTGCGCATCACCAACATAGTGGCCCAATTCAGCAGAAATAAAAAGTATTTCTGATTTAGTTCTTTTTTTAAAAGCCTGTGTAAGTTTTTCAGTAAGGCTTTGAATATACCAAGGCAGGTAACCCGATTTGTTTAGAAAAACGCTGTCATATTTAGCATAAGCGTCCTGAGGTGATTTTGGAAATGTTGCAACTGAAATATTTCCAAAATCTTCGAGATTAATATAATGTCTTGCGCTTTCGGTTTTATCATTCAAAATACCTCTTCTTAAATCAGGCACAACAGAACCTTCTGTAATAAAATCAATATGGTTATAATAAAATCTTTGCATTCCATCGGGCAAAGCAAAAACTGAAGCACGGTTTATATGCTTATGACCCCATGCTCCCCAGGCAAAAAGTAAATTAATACTTCCTGTAATTAAAAAGAGAATGAATATGCCGGCAATGAATTTTGTTTTCAAAATTTAAATTTGGTTATAAAAATAGTGTGATATTAATAACAGTATAAGAATATTTGCAAAATTTTTTTCACTCATTATATGTTTCTGTGACCGGGTTTATATATTTTTTTTAGATTTGCACTTTGTCTCCTAAGAAATCTTCAAAAAATCTTTTCCCCAATCATAATGTATTCACTCAGCTTTGAACACAATCATCAATCTTCCAGCCTTCTTACGCGGGCGGGAGGCTTGCAAAAAATAAATAAAGCTTCGTTTGCAAAAACCAACATTGCCCCAGGTGTTTTTAAAACTTTTGGGTTAAAAAATGGCATACAATGTTTGTGTTCTGAATATAAAGCACAGGAAGATCTTTATTGGCATAAGATGCCTTCATCTCATAAATTTTTTATTTTAAGGATTGACGAAGTTTTACATTCCAGTAATACTATATTGATGGTTGACAGAAAGTATATTACTGAAAGATACACAAAGAGCCATTCTGCATTTCTGTTGAGTTCATCAGATGAATTTACTTTTTGTGCATCAAAAAATTCAAAGGTAAAAACGCTGGAGATATTGATACCACAAAAGTGGTTTTGCAGCCAGTTAAAAATAGAATGTTCCTTCGAATTGCTAAAAAGGTACATGAGGATAAAAACAAGGAAAGCCCAAATTGATTGCAGCAATCATTTGTTTAAAAATTTATTTCTGAAAATAGTAAGTGTAGCAGAAGGAGAAGTTTCGGATATCGATCTTGAAAAAAAAGTGAATTTATTACTCACCATAATCTTTTCAGATGTAACATCTAATTTGTATGATTTTATTGAATCTGAAAAAGTAAAAATTTCAAAAGATGAAATTAGCAGGCTTATAAATGTAAAGAAACAGTTGGATAGTGATTCACCGCCACCAACTTTTACTTCATTAACGAAAATCGCCCTGATGAGCGGCACTTCATTAAAAATGAAGTTCAAAAAAATGTATGGAACAACTGTATTTGAATACTTTCAAAGAATTCGTATGCAAAAAGCCCGTGTGCTTTTACTCACACACAAATATTCTGTAAATCAAATTGGCCGCCAGTTTGGTTATTCTAACCTGAGCAATTTTGCCATTGCTTTTAAAAAAGAGTTTAATCAGCTACCTCACGAACTTATAAAATAATATTAAAAATGTCTTTTACGAGTATCTAAAATTTCTATTTTGAGAGGAAGACAGATTATAAATGGTACTTTTGTGTAGAGAATATCCACATTATTAGTCTATGAAATGCCAACTGTATAAAAAACGCTCTTTTAAAAGAGTGTTTTTTTATGTAATGACTTTTTGATTCTTTTTGCTCTTATTTTTATAACCAGTTACTTTTGTAAAATTAGTTTGCTCCCTGGTTTGTTTTTCAGCAACTTCCCTGCATGCACTTGCAAATGTTCTGCACGAATTAATGGTTTCCATAAAAATCCCGTTTTCACTTTCAAACTTTTCTAATTCCACAGCACAGCCTTCACAAATTTCAGCACATACCTCACACAACTGTTGAAAAAATGGTGAACGTTGTGCTTCAAACTTTATGCATTGACTGCACATTTCTGCAACGTCTCTGCAAGCATTTATTGTATTTAAGTATTTTCCATTTTGAATATTCCATGAAATCAATTCTTCACACGTCTTCCACGAATTAAGACATTTTTGCATCCAATCGAAATGCTCCTGTTTTTGCAACCATTTTGTACCACTCATGTTATTTCAATTTAAAATAAAAGGAAGTTATTGTACTGAGAATAGTTTTATTTGATTGTTCATAGTCTTTCTAAAATTAATAAGAAAGTTTAAATAATCAAATCGCCGGCTTTTGGAAAAATAAATTTCTACTGAAAAGGTATTATCTATAGAAATTTTATACTACTTAAAAAGCAATATTAATAATCGTTTCCGGGTTTTGCAGGCTTGGATGCGGGTTTTTTTAATTTGTCCTCTGCATCTTTATTTACAGGCGGGAGAAGTTTGGTGTTCTTTTTATCTATAGTTTTTCCGTCTGTATTTTTAGAAAGAGATTTGGATGAATCTTTCTTCACTTCACTTGCAATACTAATAGCCGGCTCAATAGTTTTTTTATCAACGCCAGGTGAATTATTATCCTTTAACTGGTCTTTATTAAATTCTGATTCTACCGGCACATTTGTTTGAGCACCTTCATAATCTCCTGCATTACCATTACCCTGATCTTCAGTAAAATCATTGCCTTCACCTTTTTGTACGATAGCGGCAAAATTCTGATCAGCATAAATGGGATCATTATTTAATTCTGCAGGTTTTTGAAATTGTGCTTTTGGATCAATGCCAAGTTTTTTGTTGGCATATACTTTTTGCATAAAGAATGCCCATTCCGGCATGGCCATATCATTACCTCCGTTTGTCCAGCCATTTCTTATATGCAAAAAGGGATCATCACAACCAACCCATACACCCGCGAGAAGCTGAGGAATATAGCCAATAAACCAACCATCTGTATTATCATTTGTTGTCCCCGTTTTGCCCCCCATATTACCCGTAATACCATACGTACCACGCATTGAATGACCGGTTCCAAAATCAACAACTCCCTGCATCATTTTATACATGGTATATGCATCTACTTCACTTATCACCTGCTTTGATTCAGATTGAAAAGCCTGGATAACATTGCCATTTTTATCTTCAATACGGGATATAAATATTGGTTCAGTATTAAAGCCGCGATTTGGAAACATGGTGTATGCTCTCAGCATTTCATAGAGTTGAATATCGGCTGATCCAAGAGCAATAGAAGGAACAACAGGTATATCACTTTTAATACCGCAAAGATGTGCGAACTCTGCAGTTTTTTTAGCACCAATGCGACTCATGAGATCCCATGCAGCAGCATTTAATGATTTTGCAAGGCAATAGGCCATTGTTCCGCCACCGCCGGAAATCGTTTTGTTGGATAGCGTAATTGTTTTGCCGCCAATATAACTTTCAGGGGTTAACCCTGCATCAGTAAGAGCAAGTGTATAAAGTATCGGCTTAAATGTTGAACCTACCTGCCGGGTGGTTGTGACATGATCATATTTAAACCACTTAAAATCTATACCACCAACCCACGCTTTTACGTCGCCGGTTACAGGATCCATAGCAGCAAATGCGGTTTGCATCATTTGTTTAAAATATTTTATGGAATCTATAGGAGTCATTACCGTATCAATTTCACGCTTTGAGTTCCATGCAAACACTTTCATTTTTACCGGTACATAAAATGATTTTTTGATATCTTCATTCTTTACCTCATCTTCCTTCATAAATTTCCAACGTTCACTTTCCTTCATAGCCCTGTCTATTATATCATCCTGATTTTTCCATACATTTTTTGACAATTGGCTATTGAATTTTTTTTGCATAATGGCCATATGTTTTACCACGGCTTCTTCGGCATACAATTGCATTTTAGGATCTATCGTTGTATAAATTTTTAAACCATCCCTGTATACATCATAATTTTTTCCTGTGGGATCTTTGTGAGTTTTGCACCAATCAATTAATTTTTTAGTTAGTACAGATCGGAAATAAGGTGCGACCCCAAGATTTTCATCCAGCTTTTTATATTTTATCCCAAGCGGTTTTTTCTTCAAACGGGATGCTTCAGCATCTTTAAGAACATCATTTGTTACCATACGATCTAATACTAAATTTCTCCTGTCAAGAGCAGCCTGCGGATGTCTTACAGGATCGTACTGGCCGGGTCCGCTTAGCATACCAACTAATAAAGCTGCCTCGTCAGTAGTAAGTTCTGATGGTTCTTTTTGAAAGTAAACCCGTGATGCATTTCTGATTCCAAAAATATTTCCCCACGAAACCCGGTTGAGATATAAGGAAAGAATTTCCTGCTTGGTAAAATTTTTTTCCAGTTTAATTGCAACGATCCATTCTTTAAGTTTATCAATAACTCTTTTCCCGAACCCTCCCGATCCCTGACCTAAAATATTTTTAGCTAATTGTTGCGTTAAAGTACTGCCGCCGCCTTCACGTCCAAACCCTTTAATAGCACGGCCTATGGCAATTGCATCAATACCGGAATGTTCATAAAATCTTATATCCTCTGTTGATATCAATGCATCAATCACATGTTTTGAAATTCCATTAAAATCTGCGGCACTTCGGTTTTCAGTATAAATTTTACCCATTAAGGTACCATCATTAGCATAAATTTCTGAAGCAAGATTAGCCTGTGGGTTTTCAAGTTCCTGGAGCGATGGTAATTTGCCAAATAAACCAAAATAAGCTGAGACAAATACAAAAATGCCAAGCCCGATACCGCCAATTATAAGCGCCCATAAAATTTTTATAGCAGGCGTTACTTTTATATTCTTGCCTGTATTGGCTTTCTTATTTCTAAAATTTTGATTTTGACTTTTCATTTTGCATTCTTTCTTTGCAGGGTAATAATATTGAAATTTTAAAATTTACCCGGATATTTTTTATTTAAAAGCTCAATATAATTCTGCAGATTTTTATTTTGTTTTAAGAGTTCAAGATTTGTATTTGATATAATGTAGAAAGAATATTTTTCAGATGGAAGCCAGGAAATTTCCGAAGCTGCATCTTTTTTTAATTTGTCCCTGTAAATTATTGCGGCATCTGCATTTTCAAATTGAGTAAATATTAATAAAGCACGCTCCTTATCGAGAGTATCTTTTGTAATCTCAATTTTAAGTGGAGAAAACTTTTCGCGGTTATATCTTGTGAAAGCATTTTTTGCCTCACTGCTGTAAACAGGATCAACTTTATTAAGCACCATAATTACATATTGTGGCGTTAATGGATCGAAAATGAAAGTACCATTGCTTACAGGAGGTGCTGGTTTTTTAGCAGGATCGATAACTGCTTTTTCGGCAACAATCACTGCATCTTTTGGCTTTTGATTGTTATTGATAATAACAGGATGAACTCCTTTACTTATTGTCGCATCATCATAAACTATTATCTGCGAATCTTCTTTTGCTCTTTCAATAGTAAGTCCGGATAAATAATTTTCAATGTTACTTCTTCTTTTAAGAACATCAATCATAGTTATCGCTTTCTCTTTTAAAGGCGAGGTTGGGTATTGTGTTGTTATTTGTTCCAGAATTTTTATTGCAGTAGAATCTTCTTTTTTGCGGATATAATAAACAGATTCAATATACAATAATTGCGGACTCCAATAATTGGTTCCATACAGGCTATCAGCTTTCTCTTTTTCTTTTATGGCTTTTTCAAAATTACCTTCAATAAACAAGTTATATATCTCTACATATCTTTTAGTAGCTGCAGTATCTTTCTTAGAAGGATCCATTGATTGTGGATGCATTACCAATTGTGCATATTTACTTTTCTCAAATTTATTCAAGAGCAGATTTTTATAATATTCTGCTTTTTGCGAATTGCCCAATTTTCTATAACAATAAGAAAGGTTAAGATAGATTTCTCCTTTATATAAACTATCAGGGAAACGTTGTAACGAACGTTCATAGGTTTCAACTGCGGCACTGTAATCTTCCAAAAGATTTTGATAATTTTTCCCCAGTTGAAATAAAGAGATAGAAACATTCGTGTTTGAAATATCCATTTTTTCTTTTGTTACGGGCACGTTTGCCAAAAGGCCTTCAACAGAGACATCTTCCTGAAAAGGAATTGACGAAGGACTTTTCAAAGAAATATTAGCCGGATCCCCGGGCTGGTCAATACCTACATTTGTATTCAGACTATCAGGCAGGGTGCCACCGTTTGGATCATTACCCGGAGCATTATTTGCGTTGGAAATAAGCCCGGGCGACGCAACACGCCGCCAGTTATCAACATTTTGCCGTTTACCCCATGTTCTTTTAAACTCAGAGTAGCCCTTTGACTTTATTGAATTATTATAGAAATACCAATCACCTTTTGTATCATTAGAATTAAAAAAATCAGGCGATGCGTTGGATGCATTACTCGTATTAAAAAATGCGACGGCAGCATTAATATTGTCAACGTCTCCTTCTTTAAACCCTCTTTCTTTTTTTAATCTTTTTGAAAGTTTTTTCAAAAAAGCATCTCTGTCTGCAGGCGACATAGCAGCGATAGATTGAAGGCTGTCTTCTCTTTCGATAATATTTATTTTGTCAACAATTTCTGCCAGTGCGTTGCGTCTTTTTTGTATTTCAGCAAGATTTTTAAGTGTAGTATCACCAGTCTGGAGGCTATCATAAAATGCAAATGCATCTTTGTATTTTTTTTGTTTGTAGCTTATTTCTGCAAGGTTAAGGAAAGCCCTGTTTTTAAATGATATATTTTCCTGGTTGTAAAAAAAACTTTTCTTAAATAAAAAAACAGCCGCCGCTGTATCAGGTTTTATCAAAGCAAGTTGTGCTGCAGAAAAGAATATAATATCGCGGTAGGGCTCAAACTTATCTTTTTTTGACATGTGTAAAAGTGATGCAATACTTCTATCTATCTCGGCAGGGTCCTGACTTTTAAGCATTTTGGCCTTATTAAGATTGGCATAAATATCCATCAAAGGATCAGTGGTGTGCCTTATCGCTTTGTCATAATATGCAGATGCATCCTCCTGTTGATTTGTAGTTTCAAGAAGTTGTGCAATTAAATATTCTCTTCTTGCTTTATCCTGTACGTCTTCGACATTAGATAGAGAATTTTTGAGGTGCATTAAGGCGCTATCATAGATCTGCTGTTTGTAAAACCAGTAAGCGCTCATTTCTTCAAGAGAAGGCTTAAGCCTTTCCGGAAAAACAGGATCATTTTGCAAAGTGCTGATGAGGCCCGCAGCATCGCCGTACTCATTCATTTCTATAAAGGTTCTGATCTGCCAGATTAATGCATCGTTTCTGCTCGGTGGTCTTGTAAATGTTTTCTTTATAATATTCCTGTTCTCTTTGCTTGAAACGCTCAGCGCACTATTACCATTGTTATCATTACTGCCTACAATCAATTGGTCATCATTTTTTTTCTTACGGGGATAAAGGTTATAATTTATGAATTGAAAGGTCATAGAAGCGGAATCGAAATCCTTACGTAAATAATAAGCTTTACCAATAAGCAGGTATAAATTATCAACCCAATCGCTCCTTAGGTCATGCAATAAAATACCTGCTGTAGCCTTATAGATTACTGAGTCAAGCTCGGTATTTTGAGAAGCAGTATTGGTAAGAGAATAACTATAAAAGGGCAATAATTTCGCATAGTCATCTTTGCCGGCAATACGTGCCCTTTCAATAACCTGGTTTAATTTGGAATTGCCATTAAAATAATAATTGTAATGAGATACTGTATTTTGAATAAAACGTCTTGGAAGCGTAAATTTTTTATTTCCCGTTTTTTCTGATTTTAAAGTTTTGTTCTTAAATTTTTCAGGTTTATCTTTTTCAAGATCGATCGTAATTTTACCTAATTGCGCATAAACCTGTGGTACAAGGAAGAGGAAAAGCAATAAAACAGACAGAGGCTTTACAATCCGGACGATCATGAATTTTATAAGTTTGTAGAAGTACAATAATGGAAAAAATAAAATGTTTCTATATGAAACTTCCAATCTGCAAAAATATTTTAAAAATACGGTTTATTTTAAGCTATTATGTCATTTAATGGGTATGCTGCCTTATTTTTAACATCCTAAAAAATCATTATGTTTCTCACAGGTGGCAATACATCTTTAAAGCGGCTGCGAAACCGTTACAGGCTTGTAGTTATGAACGAAGATACTTTCAATGAAGTAGTGACTTTTAAGTTGACGAGACTAAGTGTGTATGTTGCATTGAGCACTTTATTTGTTATACTGGTAGGCTTAACTGTTGCATTAATAATGTTTACACCTTTGAAACTATACATCCCCGGTTATGGAGATGCTCAAAAAGCTAAAGAATATCAAATGCTGAAAGTGAAAGCCGATTCTATAGAACAAAGTCTCATCAAAAAACAAGACTATATTAATAATATTCAAAAAGTTTTAAAGGGAAATTTTGTAAAATCAGATACTGCAACACTCAAACTGAAAAATATTAGAAAAAGCCGGGATTGATCCCCGGGTTAAATTATTAAGTAAAAAATTTGATAAATAACGAAGAAGGCAACAAACAGCTATGGCGATATGCCGGCCTTGCGACGCAATTTTTAATCAGTATCGGAGCGGGTGTTTTTATTGGTTTGAAGGCAGATAAATGGCTGAATATTTCTATTCCTTTGCTGGTGTGGCTTTTGCCATTGTTGTTTATTTGTGGAATTATTTTTAAAATTATGAAAGAAACATCACGAAAGAAATGAAAGAAATTTTCAGCAAATTCCTGAATGTAATTGTATTATTTATTTTTATAAATGTCGTAGTATTTATTTTTAAAGAATTTTTACAATTGCATGGATTTGAAATTGAATTTTTATTAATAGCAAACCTGGTTTTATTCGCACTTAGCTTTTCAGGATTTTTTATACAAATGAAAGCCTTGAAATCAAATAACATAAATGCTTTTATCAGGGGAGTTTATTCCTCTTTAATTCTGAAAATATTTATAGTAATAATTAGCCTCAGTATTTATCTTTTCATTATCAGAGGAAAAATAAACAAGCCTTCATTATTTACTTCCATGGGCTTCTACCTGCTCTACACATCTATAGAAGTTATACAGTTAATGAAATTTGCCCACAGAAAACCCAATGCCTAAAAAAGAATCTCCTTTACAGCAACTAAGTTCGTATTTGCCCGATGGCTCTTTTGAAGATGTAGCTTCTTATCTCACCGAATTTAAAGTGCACCTAACGGTAACCCGTGAACGAAGAACTGTTTTGGGAGATTATCGTAACAGCCATTCAAATAAAAATCATCGCATAAGTGTAAATGGCAACCTGAATAAATATTCCTTTATTATAACATTATTGCATGAGCTTGGCCACCTGCTTGCTTATGAGAAATATGGTAACAGAATACAACCGCATGGTGAGCAATGGAAGGGTGAATTTGGTAAGATACTGGCACGGTTTATCACAAAAAAAATTTTCCCTCCTGATATTGAAACTAAATTGATACAAAGCCTGAAAAATCCATCGGCAAGTTCTTGCGCTGAAGATGGTTTATTAAGAGTTTTGAAAAAATATGATGTTCACAAGCCGGGTATTTATTTTGTAGAAGAACTTCCGCCGGATAGTTTTTTCAAAGTAAAGGGTGGTAAAACTTTTAGAAAAGGCAATAAAGTAAGAAAGCGTTTTTTATGCAAAGAAATTTTAACCGGTAAATATTTTTTGTTTAGCCCTGTTGCAGAAGTGGAGCTGATGGGTGGTGACACGAATTTATTGCACGAAATACACGAATGAATGTTTTTTAATTTGTGTTTTATAATTCGTGCAATAACTCTTTTATCATAAACACATCACAACCCGTATGACCACTGTTGCCAAGAGGTTTTGTAATAAAAGTAAAACCATTTTTTTCATACATAGCGATAGCATTCACCAACTCAGGCATCGACTCGAGGTACATTTTTTCAAATCCTTTATTCCTTGCTTCTTCCATACATTTTTGCAACAGTAATTTTCCGATACCTTTTCCTCTTGCCTTTGATAACAAATACATTTTAACCAGCTCACAGGTTTTTGGTGGAAGTGATTCTGTTGGAAAAATTCCTGCGCCACCAAATACTTCCCCATTTATTTCAACAATAAAATAGGCTGATCTTTCTGTTTGAAAAACATTGTATAAATGATCAGTTGTTTCATCAAAATAAACTGTTCCTGGTTTTACCGCACTAAACTCTTCCAAACAACTACGGATGATGAAAGCAATTTTTGCATCATCATCCGCGGTAATTTTTCTTATTAAAATTTTATCATTCACACGGCAAATTAAAAAGCGTTTAATATATTGTATTCAAGCCTTACCATTAAATAGTTATTCGACAGTCTTGCTGTGTTTCCGGCCAGTTGCGTACGATAACTAAGATCAAGCCTTGCAATACTATTAAAAATAAACTGGATTGCAGGAGCTACGTCAGTATAGAATTTTCCCCTGCCGGGAAAGGTTGTGCCAAGTAACTCAACATATAAATTTACATTGGTTTGTTTATAGCTTACATATTCCTTAGGTAATAAAAGATAGCCAAACGATGCAGCATAATTTACTGCACTCAAAGGTTGATCAGGCAATACTTTGGCATTAAGATTATTAAGCCGGTAACCATAATCCAGGGAACCGGATACTGCTATTTTATTTACCAGTTTTGTAGCCACTACGCCGGCAACAATTCCTGAATTAAGACCATCAATATCAAACTCATCAGTTTTATAAGTAGAGGTATATAACTGTTGCGCATAACCTCCGTTTCCATCAGGCAACAATTTCTTAGTTTCTATTTTTAATTGTTGTGGGTTATCAATAATGGAGATTTTTGAAAAAGCTGCTATCCTGAAATGTTCATGAACATCATCTTGCGAATAAAACCTATACTTTGCATACAAGCTGCCTCCTTCAATCCTAAACTTTTTTTGAAACATATTGGACCCATAGCCGGCAACGTGAACCATCAGGTGCCGGCTGGCACCGATCATAAATTCAGGCATAATGCGATAGCTGGTGAATGAATTATTATAATTCATTTTATACAATTTTGAAAGTAACCGAAAACCTATACTTCCGGTGGCCATATTACTTGCGGGCTCCGTATTTACATAGAGTTCCTGTGCGTGTGTTGCCGTACAGAACAAAACAACAAACACTGTCCATATAATCTTTTTCATAAATTATATAGTTACATGATAAATTCTTGAACCCTTTGAAATTCCACTATCTATGCAGGTTGCATCAGCGATGCCGGTCTTATAACATTCTTTTGTTGTAAGCGTACTATTTTTTTTGTATTCTTTTGCTGATGTATATCCTTTGTCTAAAAATTTTACGGTCTTGTCACCGTTCAATTCCTGGTCTGCTACATGTAAGAACATTAAATTCTTCCCTATAGATTCTACGGGTGCATCATTTTTAATTTTTAGATTATCGAAATGTACAGTTGCCCAAAATCCTGCAACGAAAAAACCAGCACCTTCTACTTTGTTTTTCAGTTTATCAAAATCAACATCAGCATTGGGTTTAAAAGTTATTTCAAAAGTGGAGTTTTTAATATTAGCATCAACCTTCTCAACAAAATCTACGGACTTCAATGCTTTGAAAATAGCGTTGCTGCACATACTGCAGGTAAGGCCGCTTGCCTGTATAGAAACTTTTTTTACCTGGGCATTAGTAACTGCTGCGCAAAGCAACAGGAAAATAAAAATTATATTTTTCATTTTAATTTTTTTTTGAGGTTAATGATTTACTGCGATCGTATTGGCAGCATTCTTCTAATTGATTGTAGGCGCTGTCACTGGATTTTATGTCCTGCGTATCATAGCCTGCGCCTGCTATAGCAGTTTCAATTTTTACAGCATTGGTTACTGAAGGATTGTAGCTAACATTTAAAATTTTAGTCTTTACATTCCAGTTAGCGAAAGTAGCTCCGGCAACTATTGCATTTTTCTCAATTTTCTTTTTACATTGACCGCAATTGCCATAAACTTTTATTGCTTGCTTTTTAACAGAAGCCTGTCCATAAGAAAATTGAAATAATAAAATACTTATAAATAACATAACACTTGACTTAATTGCTTTCATCTTTAAAATATTTGTGATTAGAATAGAGACACGAATCAACATAGGATTAATAATGCTGACATAACAAACAAATAAAACTCTAAATTGTAAAGATGGAATTTAGGATGCAGAGAAAAGCCCCGGAAATTGGCGGCGAAGATGCATCAGTAAATGTTGCATGAAGAGTTTGTAAAACCGGTTGTAAAAAGGTATAAGAGTGATGATTTATAATTGCCGTAAATGGCGAAGCAATATTCAATTGAGCAGTTGGTGATTGTTGACTATCTGTAATTTTTACAACTGTAAGTTTACTATTGCAGCATCCCTGCCTGTTTTTCATTCCACATTTATTGCACTCATTATTACCGGTATGGAAAAGTTCCAGGGAAGAAAATTTGCCCATACAAAAATGCATATCAAAGGCAAAACCGCAAGAAAGGCCCAGGTAAAAAACTGCAAATATGGAAATAAGAAATTTCTTCATTTCAGTAAAATTAAATAAATATTATCCGGAAAGAACATTTGAAACGCTAAACTTTGATATAATATTATAAGTTCACCTTAATTCTAAAAACTATTGGATTAATTTACAAACCTCCATTGCACACCAATTCTAAAAAGAAAACCCGGGGTAGGATAATCAGGCGCTGCAAAATTATTATTAGTAAATCCAAATCCATGCGACACATCTACAGTGTTTAAATTTTCAATTTTTACAAGACCTGTAAATGATTTAATTCTGAAATTAAAATATGCGTCTAATTGAGGAATGTTGCTAATGGTTGTTGTATCCTGCGGAAAAAATTGTCCCATAACAGGAGAATAATTATTGGCTTTATAAGGGGTATTATATTTAACATCAATGCCTGTACTTAGATTGAGATTTTTGAAAAAGGTACCTTCGAATGCAAGACGTTGCCGGGTAAAAAATAAAGGAACCCTTATTGGATTATTACCGGCGGTTTGCTGAACAATAAAATCACTATATAAATTAAGATGGCCAACAATTTTATTTTTTGTTGAAGCTACAAATTGAGTAATATTTACGAGGCCATTGAATTGATCTGTTTGGTAATAGTTTTTGAAGTAACTATAATTGGTGATTGAAATATTTCTGGCTATTAAAATGAAACGTGGGTTATTTGCCACTGCAGAAATTATTGTAGTGTTTTCTTTTTTTGTTACAAGGTTGCTGTCTAAATTAAAAGCCGAGGCACCTGCAAAAATATAGGAGGGAGTACGGTTTACATTTTGAAAAGTTACCTGCACATTTCCAAGTTTTGTATTAAGAAATCGGGTTAGGGTCGCATAAGCGCTGTAATCTGCGGCGTTAAGCCCTGTCGCATAAAATTCACCTTTGAGAAGTGCATCCCATTTTCTATTTCTTGTTTTGTTTCGGTATTCTCCATGCAAAACAACGTTATAAAAATTTTTCTTTGTTGGTGGCGCAGGAAATACCTGGATCGGGTATCTTGGTCTGGGTGATGAAGAAAAATTCCCTGAAAAATTTTCAAGCCGCAGGCCTGCTTCAATAAACTGTCCGGGATTTTTTGTTTCAGGAAACTGCTTTATTGAAAAATCATTTGATACAAATTTCCACTTGTCCTGCAACCAGAAATTTAATCCTGAAACGGGATTTAGTGTAAGATTATACCTTTGGTGAAATATAGCAGAATCAGCAATTCCATATATAACATTACTCAAAGTATCTTTAAACCTGTAAGTATATGAACTGTAATTTAAAGTATGCTGAAAACGAAATTTTGGATAGAATAAATATTCCTTTGTACTATCGTTTATACTGATGGAATCTTTAATTCCGAAATCATAACTCTGCCTGAAAAATGCAGTAAAATTGCTATAAAGGTTACCGGTATTTATTTTTGTGGAAAATGCGTTGAAACTTTGTTGTACATCTCCTCCAAGACTAACGGGAATGGCGAAACGCTTTTTTCTGTTAGGATCTAAAAGAAATGAATCATTTTGTATGCCCCCGTTTTCTGAAGAATTTATTTTATTTCCTAAAAGCACTACAAAGGCGGCGTATCTTTTTTTCTTTCCCTGGTAATTACTAAAAAACCTGTAATTGTTATTATTGGTATTTTGTGTTTGAAAAAATCCCGGTGATGATATCAGCCTGTAATCAATGCCGGCGTTCCAGTTGGGTTTTATATTTTGCGTATGCAACACATTTACTACCTGCTCTTTACCGGAAGCAAGTAAGTAAGTAAGTTGTGTGAATGCTTTTGTAGTTTTAAAGAAACGGGTATTTTCAATAGAATACATGTACAAATCAAATGAATGAAAACCTGCATCCCATCCGGCTTTTAGTATTGGTGAAAATAAAACAGGGAATGCTGCTGTTCCATTATTTCCCAGCGTTACATAATTTGCAGGAACGGTATAAAACCGGTTGAAATCATTTACTGACGAATCCAGGCTTTTACTGTTTAAAGAATCAAGGTAGCGGTATGTAATAGATATAGAGTCAGCGAGGTCATCTCGATGCTGAAACCCGAGTGTATCACCTTTCTGCGTTTGTCCCCTGGCGTTAGGTGAAGAATTTATTGGAGAAGTGTTTCCGGGACGACGCCTTATCGCACCCGGTAACTGAGCCTGTACAAATTGTACAAATAACAGCATACCAAACACTAAAACAAACGGACGGATGGCAACTTGTTTATTTTTTATTTGTTCTGTAATAATCATGCACATTGGCTATTATAACCGGGCGATCAATTCTTTAAATATCAGCGTAAGTTTTGGCTCAGCATCTTTTGCAGCCTTCAATACCTCGTCGTGTGTAATTGTATTTTCTTCTTCTCTTATTCCTACATCAGTAATTACACTCATTGCAAAAACCGGTAAGCCAAGATGCACCGCAGCTATTACTTCCTGAACCGTACTCATGCCTACCGCGTCACCACCTAAAAGCCTCAGCATTTTATATTCTGATCTTGTTTCAAAAGAGGGCCCTGTAACACCCATGTAAACACCTTCTTTCAATTCGATATTATTTTCCTTTGCAATATCCTTAGCTTTTGTAATAAGATATTTCTTGTAAGGCTCGCTCATATCGGGAAATCTTGGTCCAAATGCTTCCTCATTTTTACCAAGAAGTGGATTTAACGTGAGCATACTGATATGATCTGTGATAATCATGAGGTCGCCAACGTGAAAGGTAGTATTGGTGCCACCTGCAGCATTACTTATCAATAAAGTTTCTATTCCCAAAAACTTTAAAACCCTTATTGGGAAAACAACTTCCTGTGTTGTGTAGCCTTCGTAATAATGAAACCGCCCTGCCATTGCAACAACTTTTTTTCCTGATAACTCTCCGAAAATAAGTTTGCCACTATGACCATCTACTGTACTTAACGGAAAGTGTGGTATATCACTATAAGGAATTTCAAGTTCAACATTCATTTCGCAGGTAAAACTTCCCAGTCCGCTTCCCAATACAATGCCTGCCTTAAGTTTAGTGATATATTTAGATTTGATAAAATCAACAGCCTCATTAATTTTTTTCAGCATAAGCGTTAAAAATGGCTTCAAAGGTAAGTGAATGCCTGAATGGTTGAATTCCTGAATTGTTAATAGGTTGATAAGTTGGAAGATAGGTTGGAGGATGTTTAGGCAGTTAAATTTCATACTTGCCGGTTTATTATTAAAATGGCAATAAACTATATTTGCAGCTTAAATTTTTTAAAAGTGCAAACTGCAACACAAATATTCGATTACGCTATGTGGAACAGTAAGCTTACTGAATTAAGCAAAAAATATCAATATGCAAGTCCATATCCTCATATCGTACTTGAAAATTTCTTAAATCCGGAAGCGCTTGACGAGTGCATCGCTGAGTTTAATAAATTAAATGAAGCTGAAGGATGGATAAATTATACTCATTATAATGAAAAAAAGAAAGGACTTAATAAACTGGATGTACTGCCTGAAGCAATCAAATGCACAATTAATGAATTGAACTCACCTGACTTTTTGCAATTTCTCAGCATACTTACAGGTATAAAAAATTTGCAGAAAGATGATTTCCTGGAAGGGGGAGGTATTCATCAATCCACAAAAGGTGGATATCTGAATATCCATGCAGATTTTACTGTGCATCCACACCATCGCAACTGGCAGCGTCGTGTGAATGTACTGGTTTATCTTAACCGGAACTGGAAAGAGGAATGGGGTGGCAAATTAGAATTGTGGGATAAAGAAATGAAAGCATGTGAAGTAAAAGTGTCCCCGGTTTTTAACCGATGTGTTATTTTTAATACAGATGCAGATTCCTATCACGGTCATCCTGAGCCAATGACATGCCCTGAAGGTGTTTACAGACGATCAATCGCTTTGTATTATTATTCTATCGAAGACAAGCCGTTTCGACGTGCGACTTATTACCAGGCAAGGCCGGGTGAAGGCAATAAAAAATTAATGGTTAAAATTGACAACGCCATGGTTGCAGCTTACACAGAAATCAAAGGACGCCTTGGGGCGAATGATAAAATCATCAGCAAGATATTGAGGTTTTTTTCAGGGAAGAAGAAATAAAATCAAAATTGTTGTTTGGTGTTACTTACTAACTATGAACCATAGACGCAGCTTTATTTTTTCACATCCCTTTTCAAAAAGATAAATCCATTTTTTCTATAAAGCTCTTTCAGTTCTGTATACTGTTTGTATTTATCAATCCTATCAACCTTTGATACAAAATAAGCGGGTTTATCAATATTGCCTGTGAGTAACCATTGCTCATTATAAGAATCGGGATTGGTTGGTTTTTCTTTCTTTACATAAAAAAGCTGTGCGTAACTGAAATAACCTAAGGTGTTCACATAACAATCTTCGCTTTGTCTTTGTATAAAAAAATCAATCGCTGCACCTTGGGTATATCGTTCCACTTTTGGAACAATAATCGCTGATGCTAAAAAAATAACGAGTGCTGTACCGCCAAATAATGCCCATGCTGCTTTCTGAAAATTATTTTTTCTAAGACTGCGTATTCCAATAACAATTGAGATGATCATTAATAATCCTACAATCCCTTCTATGCCGCTCCAATGAACATCTGCCTGCATCATTTCTTTTGCAAACGGATCTTTCACATAAGGAATAAAACTTTTAAGATTCATGGCGAGATAAGGGATTGCCAATATAAACAAAGCAATGATGCCGCCGGGTATCGCTAAAAAAGTCCCAACATATTTTTTATAACTTAATTGTTTTAAATCCCATTTGTACAATGAATAAGCGGCCAGGAATGTAAGAGGAAACCAAGCCAAAGAAGAATAGTGAATGATACGTGATTGAACAATAGTAAATAAAACAGTTACTACCCAAAATAAAATCTGCATCCATTTTTTAAAGTCTTTATCGAACCTGCTTGTATAATTTGTTTTAAAAAAAGAAGGGATAGCAAGAAGCGAAGCAGGAAAACAACCTATAAGCAATACAATATAATGATAACCAAAGAACCCTTTCTGGCCTGCGTCATGTGTAGTGAAAAGGCGGTACTGATATTTAAAAAATTCAATAATAAACGATGGGCCATTCTTAATAGTTTCATAACCATACCAGGTAGCAGTTACTACAGCAGCAACTATTAAAAATAAAATTGCATGCCACCAATTAAAATAAAAACGAAACCGGTTATAAATAAAATAAACACCCAGCGATAATAAAAAAATCATTAGTGAAACCTGGCCCTTGGTTAAAACAGCAAGTCCCATAAAAATCCCAGACCATACAACATAATAAATTGAATTTTTTTTAAGCCCGCCTTTATCAAATCCGTTCCTGGCCCAATGATACAAGATGAAATTGTACAAGGATAAAAAAGTAAACAGATTAAACCAGGGATCAATAATGCCGGATTTAAAATACATGTTTGGGAAAAGTGAGCCGCCAAAAGCGAGCGCCCAAAGCACGCCGAATTTTTTATCATAAATCCTGCTGCCGCAAATAAAAACAACAATCAAAGTTATAATGCCGCATATCGCATTCGGGACGCGTGCTGCAAATTCGGTAACACCAAAAATTTTCATCGCAGTACTTTGCATCCAAAAAAACATCGGTGGTTTTTCCCAGAAAGGCATGAAGTTGATATACACCCTGCTATAATCATTCATCTTAATCATTTCACGGGAGCATTCAGCAAAATTAACTTCATCCCAATCGAACAAATGCACTCTTCCGAGGAATGGGATAAAAAAAATGAATGCAAGGACAGCAATGGAAATGATAGTTTGAGTTCTGCTTAAGTGCATAATCTTAATAAATACTAATTGACCAATACTTTTAATCTACAAATAAAACATTTATTGTTTTACTTCTTATCACCTGGTATCAACGGTTGATACATTTTTCTTTTCATCAATCCCCATTTGCATAAGCGGTGAACAATTGAAACTTTCAGCACGCCCAATCCATAAGTTATGCTTCGTTGCAGATTAATGCTGGAGGCTTCTTCAAAATATCGGGTTGGGCA
>JBDTYU010000240.1:0-10661 GCA_040005535.1 Ginsengibacter sp.
ACATAACAAAGATATGGTTTAAAACATGTTCTATGCAATACATAGTACATTGAATGGCATAATACCGTTATTAGTGGTAGAAAACAATATATTAGTGGTGAATATGCAGAGATAAAAATCAGAACTGCTAGGGAATTTTAATTTCAGCGGATATAGAAAAGGCTTACTTATTAAAGCTGGCTATTTAAAAAGGATAACCTATACCAATAGTTGCATTGAAATTTTCATATCTCCACTGACGGTTTTCTTGAGAAGTACCAAACAAGTTTTTAAGAGTAACATCAGGAATTTGCCACCCATCATTTTGAATTATATCCGGGCGTTTGAAACGCAGGCCAACATCAAATCTTATGAGGAAATAATTAAAGTCGAACCGGAAGCCCACACCAGCTGAAACACCCAGTTGTCTATACAAATTTTGAAATTTAAATTGCGTGGTATCAGTACTTCCATCAGGCTTTGTATTTTTAAAATTCCAGATGTTTCCAACGTCGCCAAAGAGTGCCATTTTAAAAAGAATTGCATTAGAAAAGAGAGGTGCTACATCAAAACGATACTCTGTATTCCCTTCCAGTTGTATATCTCCCGTGCGGTCATTAAACAAACCATTAGAGTACGTTGCGAGTGGCTGGCCGCCAATTCCTATACCTCTTATAGGCCAGCCACGCATACTATTGGGGCCACCGCCAAAGTATTGCTTAAAAAAAGGAAGTGTGGTATCACTCTTTGAAAGAGGTATGCCTATGCCTGCGAAAGCTCTGAAAGCAATTGCTGATTTCGGATGGTTAATAGTGTGTGTAAACTCAAAATCAGTTTTAATAAATTCTTTTAAATATTGATTGAAAAAATTTCCATCCTGAGAATTTTTATTTTTTCTTTTTAATATTCCCCATATCAATCCTGATTCTTCAAGATTTGCTTTTAAGGCATTTGTGATTTTTGGATTTCTAGTACTTAAATGAACTGAAGAATAGCTCAGGCTTTGGCCCATAACCAAAGCAGTATTAAATGAATATTGTAAATAAGGAAATTGCTTTAGGGTGCTATCAAACCTAAGGGATCTATTGTAAATTCTGTGATAGTCGAAATTAAAGGGCTTGTAGCTCCAGATGTGATTTTCATTGTTGGTCCAGTTGTAACCAAAACCAATATTAAACACCTGCTGATCAAAAAAATCAACTCTGTTTATTAATGATACATTGGTATTAAGGAAAGATTGTTTTGTAAGAAGTTTTTTCCTGTTAACATTTTTAAAGGGAGTTATAAATCTTGGAAAGAGTATGTTGTTGGTATAACTTATTTCTTTGGAATTGATAGATGAACCATTACTATTGCGATGTGCAGTATTAAATTCTACACCTGCTCTTAATGCATTTGTCATACGGGCAGCCTGCTTCCAAAGATTACGGTTGGTTATAGAAAGGTTTCCGGCTACTCCTAAAAGGTTACCTGTATTTGCTGTGGAAATATTACTGGTTGTATTGTTAGCTGAATAGCTGAGCTCAATATTACCTTCAAAAGCATACTTCTTTATAGGAATAAGCTTGATAACAAAGTCCAGAAGGTTAGTATCTCTTTTCTCTATTATATCAATGGTAGGGCTTTCCCATACACCAAGCTTGTAAAAGCTGTTAATAGTTTTGAAATAATTATCCTGGCTAAAAACATCTCCTTTTTTTATAAAAAGATTATTGGCCGGTAAATAAAATTTAAAAAGTTTCTGGTGATACCTGGTAATATAATCTTTTGAAGCATGTTCTGTCAATGTACTATCAGTATATTGCTCTCCGGGTATATAATCTGGCAAAACATAAATGTTGTTTATATAAAATTTCTTCAGCTTCGTAATATCGGGCGACCTATTGAGTTGAAACCCCAGCCTGATTGTTGGCTTATCTATCTTTTGATTGGCTTCAGAGAGTAAACGCAATTGTTCAAAAGGATCTTCTGCAATTGATGTGAGCGCTTCAATAGAAGTATCGCCGGTAACTCTTATTTCATCTGCAGTGAATTTATAATAACCATGATTGCGATATAGTTCAACAAGTCTACCGGATTCCTGTTGCACAGCGCTTTTAGTAACGGGTGAATTTTTCTGTAAAGGCGATTCTTTTTTTGTCGCCAAAGCCAGTTCTTCCAGTTCAGCATTTGCAAAAAGATAAGCCAGTGTATCAACAAGGGTGCGCTTTCCGGCAACAACTGTATAATTTATAATAATTCTTTTTTGTGCTTTCCTCTGTATTACTGTATCGAATGTATATGTTACTTCAGGATGGTAATAACCGATGTTTGCCATAGCCCTCTTCATGTTTTCTGCTGATTGCATAACAGACTTTATCTCGAAAACCGGCGGCCTTGTAATTTTATGCACAACAAAGGCAATATCTTTTATTCTCACTCTTGCACTGTCGTCCAATTGGGTATTAAGCCTTGAATTCACAGTAGTTTTTTCATCGCTGCTTAAATCCGGAGCCTTAAGTGTTATATTGTTTTTAAAAACAAAAGGAATATTTTTTTGATATTTTCGTACAGTTGTAATCCCTGAATAATTTTTCGATGTTCCGCAGCCGGTTAGAAATATAAAAACAATACATGAAATAAAAAAAGCAGGAAATTTTTTACCACAAATTATTTCATTCATAAAAAGCCATGTTGAGCAAAAGGATTGTCAAATATATTCAAAGTTTAAGCCATAAAAAGTTAAGGGATAATCATGGACAGTTTATCGCAGAAACCCCGAAAGTTGTTGCTGAATTTTTATCAGCAGAAGATTTCAAATGCAAAATATTATGTGCTGATAAAACATGGCTTTTGGAAAATGAAAATTTCTTAAAAAATATTTTACAAGAAAATATTTATGAAACTGATGAAACTACCTTGAAAAAAATATCCCTTTTAAAAACACCGAATAAAGTATTAGGCGTCTTTGATAAAAGATTGCAGAATGTAGAACCTGTAATTTCTGGTAAAATATCATTAATGCTTGATGATATTCAGGATCCGGGTAACCTTGGAACTATTATTCGCAATGCAGATTGGTTTGGAATTGAAAATATTATATGTAGTGAAAATTGCGCAGACTGTTATAATCCTAAAGTTGTTCAGGCATCAATGGGAAGCCTTGCAAGGGTTGATGTAAGTTACTCTTCTTTGTATGCCTTCATTGAGTTAAATAAAAATATAAGCGTTTATGCGGCAACGTTAGCAGGCACATCAGTTTTTGATATTCCTAAAATAAACGAACTAATTATTTTAATCGGAAATGAATCGCATGGTATCAGCGAAGAACTATTAGGTATGGCGACACAAAAAATAACTATTCCGCGATACGGGAACGCCGAATCACTCAATGCCGCAGTTGCAACCGGAATTATTCTTTCGCATATAAAAGCCCCCTAACTATAAATAGCCCCCAACTCCCGAAAGGGGGAAACACAACCATCTCAAATTTATTGCAAACACTACTTAGCACAAAGATTACAGAATGATAAAAGCAAAGAATTTGTTCATCCAATAAAGCAGGGATTAGTTCCTTTCCCTTCGGGGAAGGGTTGGGATGGGGCTTTTGAGAGGGTTGGGTAGGCTGTTACCTAAATTCTATCGCCTTCACAGGTTGTATTTTTTTTACCAATAATGAAGGAATAATCAACATCATAAAACAAACAGCAAATGTTGCTCCATCAATAGCTGCAACCTGCCACCATACTACATCTGCATGTGCTGCTTTCATATAATAAGCCTCTTCATCCAGCTTAATAAAACCAGTAGCTTCCTGCAAATAACAAATTCCTAAACCTAATAAAGTTCCTGCAATAATTCCTGTAAAAGCAATAATAGAAGTATTGTAGAGAAATATCTTTTGTATGGTGCTGTTTTGTGCTCCCAGCGCTTTTAGTATTCCTGTCATTTTGGTTCTTTCCAACACAAGAATAATAAGACAGGTAATTAAATTAACAACAGCAACTACCATCATTATGGCCAGTAAAATACTTTTAATTCTTCCCTGTAGATTGAGCCAGTCAAAAATATTTGGATAAATTTCCTGTATGGTTTTGCTGTACCATCTCCCCGGCAAAGCTTCTGAGTCGAAAAGGAAATTATTTAATGAGTCTGTTTGTTTATAATCTTTTAGAAAAATTTCATATCCACCTATTTCATCAGCATTCCAATCATTAAGCCTTTGAATTAATTTAAGATCACCCAGGCAAAAATTTTGATCATATTCTTCTATTCCTGTTTTAAATATTCCGGCAATTTTCAATTTGCGGGCTCTCTGGCTTCCGTCACTTTGTATAAAAAGAATAATTACGCTATCATTTACATTTGCATTAAGCTGGCCTGCCGCATATTGAGAAATATCAATCTCTTTGCTATAGGCGCTGTCATTAAATGCAACCCATTTTCCATTTACAAGAAAAGAACTAAGGCGTCTAAAATCAAAGCTGCTGTCAATACCCTTCATCAACACGCTTTCAATGTCGTCTTTGTATCTTATGATTGCAGACTTGGTTGCATATCGCTCTACACTTTTTACCTGCGGTAATGTGTACAAAAAATTTTCGAGGCTGTCATTCTTTTCAATAGGCGATTCCTCAGCAATGTTGGCCCGTGCCATTACATTTTGCTGTATACGTATGTGTCCCCAAAAGCTAAAAACTTTATTACTTATTACATTTTGAAAACCATTAACAAAGCTTAATGCAACTATCATTACTGCAACGCTTATCATGGTAGCGGTAATTGCCAGCCCGATAATGAATCGTGAAAAGGTTTTTTGTTTATTGAAAGCTATGCGTTTTGCTATGAAGGACGAAACATTCAAACGGTTGAAATTTGGGTATCTTGTAAAACTAATTTTTTTTAAAACATTTCAATGAAATCAAAGAAGGTTGTGTTATCTATTTTCTTTTACACCGTATTTTTATTTACCTCAAAATATATATTTGCTCAACCGCCAGATAGTATTTATGTAAATAGTATTAGAACGGTAAGATTGTACAACTATGGAAACCAGCTTAGTTTTCCTGTAATAAATTTAAACAGCAACGACCAGGTGGAACTTCATTTTGATGATATGGATGCCGATGTTAAATATTATTACTACACTTACCAGCTTTGTGATAATGATTGGACCCCCGTTAATCTTAGCCAGTTTGACTATATAAAAGGATTTACGCAATTAAGAATTTCCAATTATCGCTATTCATCAATTGCACTTACAAGATATACACATTACCAGGCTGTAATCCCTGATAGAAGCAGTTATCCAACACGCTCAGGAAATTATCTTATAAAGGTTTATTTAAATGGAGATACTGCACAGCTTGCGTTTACAAAACGTTTGATGGTGGTGGATAATAAAGCGTCTATAATTGCAAGAGTTACACAACCATTCACTCCCCAGTTTTTCAGGACACATCAAAAAATACAATTCACCGTTGATGTAAAAGGCCTTGATGCATTCAATGCAGGACAGCAATTAAAAGTTGTTTTATTGCAAAATTACAGGTGGGATAATTCTCTAAAAAATATTCTGCCCACTTTTATTCGTGGAACTACTTTAGAATACAATTCAGAAAGTATTGGAATTTTTCCGGGTGGAAAAGAATGGCGATGGCTCGAATTGACTGATTTTCATTTACAAAGCGATAGAGTACTTACGGCAGATTACAATAAAAAATCTACAGAAGTATTTCTCCGGCCTGACGGCCCAAGGGAAGGCCAGCGCTATATATATTACAAGGATTATAATGGTATGTATATAATATCAGCTATTCGTGGTTTAAATCCTTTCTGGGAAGGTGATTATGCAACCGTACATTTTTCTTTTGCACCACCTAACGGTATAGCCTACCCGAATAAAAATATTTATCTTTTTGGGCAATTAACAAATTATAATTATGCCGATAGCCTTAAAATGAATTTCAACTCTGAAAAGGGTGTTTATGAAACACATTTGTTCATGAAACAAGGGTATTATGATTATACTTATATCGCAGTTGATAAAAGCAATTCTGATATAAGAAGTGAAATGGATGGTAATAATTATGATTCAGAAAACCTTTATACCATCTTAATATATTATAAACCATTTGGTGGCCGTGCCGATGAATTAATAGGGGTAGCTACTTTTGATTCAAGAAGTGATAAACCAGGGTTGAGCTTTTAAATAATTGTCCGAACCGGAATTTTAGGATGGTTATGATGCATGCGATTCCGGCTCTATGGTATTTTCTATAGCACGAAAAAAATTCACGATTAAACGATTCCTCTAAGTAACATTCACCTGCTTATTGCAAATTGTCAATTGATTATTGTTTTTTATATTTGCAACCGGCAAGTCTTATACGGCCAGCTCCTGCAGAACTCCCCCAGGATCGGAAGATAGCAAGGGTATGTGGTTGAGCGGTGCGATGTAAGTAACTTGCCGGTTTTTTTTAATCCGGTTAGTTACACGAATTCTAACGTACAAATTGCACGAATTATTTTCCTGATTTAGCTTGTCAAAAATAACCGATAATTCATAACTCATAATTCTTAATTCATAACTTCGCCTGATAATTACTTAATTCTAAATATATAATTTTATGAAATTTTTTATTGATACGGCGAATCTTGACCAGATTAAGGAAGCCAATGATCTCGGCATACTTGATGGTGTTACTACTAATCCTTCTTTAATGGCAAAAGAAGGCATTAAAGGGATTGAAGCAGTGATGAATCATTATAAAACCATTTGTGAATTGGTGGATGGAGACATAAGTGCGGAAGTAGTGTCAATAGATTTTAAGACAATAGTTGAAGAAGGGAAAAAACTGGCTGCTATTCACAAAAATATTGTCGTTAAAGTGCCAATGATAACTGAAGGTATCAAAGCAATTAAATGGTTTACTGATAATGGAATTCGCACAAATTGTACTTTAATTTTTAGTGCAGGTCAGGCAATGCTTGCCGCAAAAGCCGGTGCAGCTTATGTATCACCATTTATAGGCCGCATAGATGATAGTGGCTGGGATGGTCTTGAACTTATACAGCAAATTTCCCACATTTTCCAGGTGCAGGGTTTTAAATCAGAAATTCTTGCTGCATCTATTCGGGGTCCTCTTCACATCATCAAATGCGCTGAGGCTGGTGCTGATGTATGTACCTGTCCCCTGGAATCAATTATTGGTTTAACAAAACATCCTTTAACTGATTTAGGTCTTGCTAAATTTATGGCAGACGCTAAGAAATTTGAGTAAAGTCTACAAACAAAAAATACCCTGCTTATTTACAAAATTTGCAGGGCATTTTATTTGTGTTTTCAGTAGGTTAATTTCTTCTTTCGCGATGGTTTTGAATTACTGTTATTTCCATCCAGTTCATCAATAGTTTTTAATTTTTCATCATCAGGCTTCTTCTTAATGTAGATCGTGAATTCTTTATACATTGATGGGCTTGATTTCAAAACAGCTTTAATAGATACTTTTTCTTTCTTAAATTCCGGATCAATCCAAAGGTTGTTTCCGGAAAATTTGCCATCTGAAGATGTAAAAATTATATCAGTAGAATCGAGCGGAATAAACTTGCCTGAAGATAATTTTCCGTCAATATTAATATAGTTATAAGTGCCCTTTTTCAAACTATCGGTATATAAGTTTACATATATACTTTCTACTTTTTGAGCTTTTGCAAAAGAGGAAATTGTTAACAGTAAAAAAACTAAAGATTGCTTCAAGAAAATTATTTGTAAAGAGATTGAAAAATTCATGCCAGGGTTGCATTCACCTTCACTGTCACTGAAGCGCAAGAGTGATATAATAAAATATTTGTCAATTAAAAATTTTCAATACATCTTTGTGCACATAAATGAAAATTAAAAGTATATACAATAGCTGGTGGCACACAATCTCGTGATTGTGCCGCATTGCTGTATTTGTATATCAATAAATAAATATAACTCCCCGGCACTTAGCCGGGTTTTTTTATGCTATGAAGAAAATAGAACTATCAACCACATACAAAAAATTACTGGCAGATGTATTCACGCCAGTCGGAATATATTTGCGGATTCGCGACCGTTTCCGGGATACAATTTTGTTGGAAAGCGGCGACTTCCATGCGGGAGAAAATAGCTTTTCAATTATTGGGATTAATGCAATAGCAGGTATTGAAATAAGTAATTACGACGAGATTGAATTTAAGCTCCCAACAGAGAATGTTCAAAAAATTAAGATTACCAATGCTACAAAAGTTACAGATGAGCTTTGGAAATTTATGCAGCATTTTAATATTAGTGGATCAACTGAAATGCCTGTAAATAAGGCCCAGGGCTTATTTGGCTATACTGCTTATGATGCCATTCAGTTTTTTGAAACTATTAAATTGAAAACTCCGGAAGCCCCACATTTTGGGGGAAATTTCGGGGCGGCGGAAATTCCACTCGTGCGCTATCGTTTATACCAGTACGTTATAGTTATCAATCATTTCAAAGATGAATTGTTTATTTGCGAAAATCATATAAAAGGAATTGAAAGTGAAGTGGACATTGTAGAGAGCCTTATTAAAAGTAAAGATGTTCCGGCCTATCCTTTTGCTTCTTTGGAAAATGAATCGTCTTCATTAACGGATGAAGATTATATCACTATGGTAAAAAAAGGAATGGCAGGTTGTGCCAGGGGAGATGTGTTCCAGGTTGTGCTAAGCCGAAGATTTCAACAAAGGTTTTCCGGAGATGAGTTTAATGTTTACAGGGCATTACGTAATATAAACCCAAGCCCTTATCTTTTTTATTTTGATTATGGTGATTACCGGCTTTTTGGAAGCAGTCCGGAAAGCCAGTTAATTGTTCAGAATAACACTGCGATTGTACATCCAATTGCAGGTACTTTTAAAAGAACCGGGAATGATGCAACTGATGAGCAGCTTGCAGAAAAGCTTGCAAAAGATGAAAAAGAAAATGCTGAACATGTGATGTTGGTTGATCTTGCCCGCAATGACCTTAGCCGGTTATGCAGTGAAGTAAAAGTTACCCGTTTTTGTGAAGTACAATATTTTTCACATGTTATTCATTTGGTAAGCGAAGTAAAAGGTAAAGTAGAAGAGAATACCAATCCTTTTAATCTCCTCGCAGTTACATTTCCTGCAGGTACTTTAAGTGGCGCTCCAAAATTTAAAGCTATGCAGCTTATTAATGATTTTGAAAAAGATTCCAGGGGCTATTATGGTGGCTGTATTGGTTTTGTAGGTTTTAGTGGAAGCATCAACCATGCTATAATGATCAGAACTTTTTTAAGTAAGGACAACAATCTTATTTACCGGGCAGGTGCCGGCATAGTAGCTGCGTCTAACCCTAACAGTGAGTTGCAGGAAGTTACTAATAAACTGAATGCGCTTACATCGGCAATTAAATCAGCAGAAAAAATATAAGGAATGAAAATTTTGATTTTTGATAATTACGATTCTTTCACATACAATCTGGTGCATGTTGTCGAAAAAATAATTCATGGCAAAGTAGATGTATACCGTAATGATAAAATAGCTCTCGAAAAAGTAAATGATTATGATAAAATAATTTTATCTCCAGGTCCCGGGCTTCCTGTAGAATCAGGGTTGCTGCTTGCTCTTATCAAAGAATATGCATCTTCCAAATCCATGTTGGGTGTATGTCTTGGACACCAGGCTATAGGTGAAACATTTGGCGCAAGCCTGATTAATCTGAGCACAGTTTATCACGGTGTGGCAACTAAAATCAAAATTAATCCCCGCAGAACAACATTTGTAAATGATATATTTAGCTCGCTACCTAACGAATTGAAAGCCGGTCGTTATCATTCATGGATTGTAAGCAAAGAAAACTTTCCTGCTGACCTTGAAATTACTGCAGAAGATGATAATGGATATATTATGGCACTACGTCACAAAACTTTTGATGTGCAGGGTGTTCAGTTCCATCCTGAAAGTGTCTTGACGCCGTTGGGTGAAAACATGATGAGAAACTGGTTAAATGTCTGAACTGAAAAATAAGATGAAAAAAATACTTCAATATTTATTTGAACATAAAACGCTCTCCAGGGATAATGCGAAAGAAGCATTAGTGAATATTTCTAAAGGGATATTTTCAGACGCGGAGATTGCATCTTTCACAACTGTGTTTCTCATGCGGAGTATCACCATTCCGGAGTTGCTTGGCTTTCGTGATGCATTAATGGAATTGTGTGTTCCCGTAAATTTAAAACCTTATAAAGTATTAGATATTGTTGGCACAGGAGGTGATGGAAAAAATACTTTTAATATTTCTACGTTGAGTTGTTTTATTGCGGCAGGCACCGGACAAAAAATAGCCAAACATGGTAACTATGGCGCATCGTCAATAAGTGGTTCCAGCAACGTTATGGAAACTCATGGCTACAAATTTTCATCAGATAATAAAAAATTACTTGACGAAGTTGACAAGGCAAATATTTGTTTCATGCATGCTCCTTTATTTCACCCTGCATTAAAGGTAGTAGGGCCGATAAGAAAAAACCTGGGCGTTCGTACATTTTTTAATATGCTCGGCCCAATGGTAAATCCTGCCTTACCTGAAGTGCAGGTAATTGGTGTTTACAATCTGGAGATGGCACGCATATACACTTATCTTCTTCAGCAATCTGATGCGAAATTTACCATCATTCACAGCC
>JBDTYU010000241.1:0-16185 GCA_040005535.1 Ginsengibacter sp.
CAAAAAATTTATCAAGAAAAGAAGCGGCGCTTATTGCAGCCTGCCTTCCTAACCCCAAAGGCTATACGATAAAACCTTTATCTGCGCATGTTGCATCACGCTACCCATGGATAGTGAGGCAAATGAATAATCTTGAAGCAGATCCTGATGTACAGGCATTATTGAAATAACGGGCTTCAGGCTTTTAGTTCTTCTTCTATAAAATTTACCGCTTTACCAAGTCTTTCTCTATAATTACCACTAATGTTAATCCAGGGCACAGATTGATTTACAATTATATCTTTATAAAAATGGTATAATCTATTTCTGGTTTCTACATCCGGATATTCCCTTAAATTATCCTTAACCCAGGGCAGGTCTGTATTGCAGAGCAGATAACCATCATATTTTCTTTCAGCTATACGATTCAATATCCAGTTGTGACATTTATTAAAAACATATTCGCACCACACCTTCATTACATACATGTCCGTATCAATAAAAAGCAGCCCGCTAATCCCCGGAGTGGGAATAGAAGATGTTTGGTATCCGATGTTTGATGTACGATTTTCAACTTTTGCCGATGATAGCTCTTTCCTGATACCTGATACCCGATACATAATACCTTCTTCTTCTAACTCAATTTGCCCCTTCGCAATAGTGAGCAGATCATCATAATTATAATTAGTTCCATTTTTTTCCAGGTATTCCCTTGCATATTCTGCCACCCATAAAGTATTATAATGTTCGGCAAGCTGGCTGCATAAAGTGCTTTTGCCGGTTGACTCTGGCCCCAGTACAACAAATTTTTTTACTATTTCCATACTGGTACTTTTTCTTTTTCAACAATGTGGTTATTTGCTCTTTTCATCCATTCATATAATCCTGAGAAAGCCATGATTAAAAGAATAATGTAATAAACGCTTGTGAAAACATAATGCTTTACAAAATATAAAGGAATAGAAGCAATATTTGTAGCTATCCACCAATACCAGCTTTCCACTTTTTTTCTTGCCATCAACCACATTGCTGTAAATGCAGTAGCACTGGCAAAGGCATCAGCCCAGGGAATGGCGCCAGGCGCAAAATCTTTTTTAAGATAAGTGAGTGCACTGAAAATGGCAATATAGAAAGTAGCAAAAAAGAGCAATTCCTGCAACCATTGTTTTTTATTAGACCAGGTAATAAAAATAATGTGTTCCTGTTGCTGATTTTTTTTTGCCCACAATATCCATCCATAAATGCTCATAATAGTATAATAAAAATTAACCGAAGCCTCCCCAAACAAACTTCCCTTAATACTGATGTACACATAAGTAACAGTATTAACTAACCCCACCGGGTAGACGAGAATATTTTCTTTACGACTATACCATACACTTGCAATACCGAAGAATACAGCGACGTATTCCAGCAGGGTAGTGTGTTGCATATCCGATATAAACTGCTGGTAAATTTCCTGCAAAGTCATTTTATGAAGTTACGTTGCATAAATATTTCCCCTCATTTAAATATTCAAAATATAAATAAATAATTTGCAGCGGGTTTTTCTTCTTTACAAAAATTTATAAAAAATGAATATCGCAGTACTTGGTGCAGGAATGGTAGGCAAATCAATGGCGATTGATCTTGCAAAAGAACATTCAGTTACTTCTGTTGATGTAAATGAAAAAAATCTTCATGAATTAAAAAAACTGAATGACAAGATCAACATCATTCAAGCTGACCTACGCAGTTATTCATCTTACAAAAATTTACTTGAATCATTTGAACTTATAATTACTGCGGTACCTGGTTTTATGGGTTTTAATACATTGAAAACCGTAATTGAATGCGGTAAAAATATTGCTGATATTTCCTTCTTTCCTGAAGATGTTTTGGAGCTGGATACATTGGCAAAAGAAAAAAATGTAACCGTTATCACCGATTGCGGCGTAGCTCCCGGCATGAGCAATTTTATTATCGGAAGATATAATGAAGAAATGAAAATTGATTCGTTTGAAATATATGTTGGTGGCTTGCCAAAGCTTCGCAGAAAACCTTTCGAATATAAAGCGCCGTTTTCTCCAATGGATGTTATTGAGGAATACCTTCGCCCTGCACGCATGATGGAAAACGGAAACATCGTTATCAAACCTGCCCTCAGTGAAAGAGAATGGATACAATTTGATGAAATTGGAACACTCGAAGCTTTTAATACTGATGGGTTGCGCTCGCTTTTATTTACAATGCCTCACATAAAAAATCAAAAAGAAAAAACACTGCGTTATCCCGGCCACATTGAAATAATCATCGCTTTGAAAGAAAGTGGTTTCTTCAGCACCAATAAAATTATAGTTGAGGGAAAAGAAATTTCAGCACTGCAATTCACCTCACAAATTTTATTTGATGAATGGAAGCTTGCTCCCAACGAAGAAGAATTTACCGTGATGAAAATAATTATACATGGAAATGAAAATGGTCAACCAAAAACAGTTGAATATAATTTATTAGATCGATATGATGCAGCTACCCAAACTTCATCTATGAGCCGCACCACAGGCTATACCTGCACTGCATCAGCTAATCTTATTGCAAAAAAATTGTTTACTGAAAAAGGTGTTTTTCCACCGGAGCTTGTTGGAAAAAATATAAGCTGTTTCGATTTTGTTTTTGATTATTTAAGGCGACGAAATGTGACCTGGAAAAAGAAAGAATATTAATTACTCCGCTTCGGCTACAACTTCCTTTACTTCCGGTATCATACGTTTCATCATTCCTTCAATGCCTGCTTTTAAAGTAATCATTGAGGAAGGGCAACCACTGCAACTACCCTGCAACATTAAATTTACTTTGCCATTTTCATAACTTCTAAACTGTATAGCGCCTCCATCCATTTCAACGGCTGGTTTTACATAATTCTCCAGTAACTCCTTTATTCGTTTTACCACATCATCATCATCTGCACTTACTTCATTTGAGCTTTCAGTTTTTCTTGCTGCCAGTTCTTCTTCATTAACTATAGGTTTTCCTTCTTCCAGATATTCTTTTAAAAATTGCTTTATTGAAGGAATAACATCCTGCCATTCTTCTGTTTCATTGGTTTTTGTAAGTGTAACAAAATTGCTGGCAATAAATACAGATTTTATAAAAGGGAAACTAAATAATTCCATTGCAAGCGGTGATGGCAAAGCACTGGTTTCATCCTGGAAATCTATACTCTTACCAGGATACAAAAGCTTATTGGCTACAAACTTCATTGTTTCAGGGTTGGGCGTCATTTCAGTATAAATGCTTATTACCGGGTTACCTGTTTTTATCATAATAAAAAAATTGAGAATACAAAGTTAATAAAAAAGCCCCTAACCCCGAAGGGGAACATGAACCTCCAAAGCTTAATTAATGCATATTTAATGCATCTTAATTGAAAAATATTATTTCTTCTTAATGAAAAATCCATGGGATCTAATAAACCAAATTAGTTTCCTTTCCTTCGGAACGGGATTAGGATAGGCGGCGTTTTCATCCTACAATCCTAAGTTTTGCATAATTGAGCATTATCTTCTTTTCACCATTATACTCAAATTTAACTGTAGCAACCGGGTTATGTGCTGCACCTTCCATCTTTACAACTTCTCCGAATCCAAATTTCTGGTGTTCTATTTTTTGACCCTCCTGTAAATGACTTGTATCACTTGGTGCAAAGTCCGGTGAAGGTATGTGCTCTTTTATTTTAATAGCGGGTGTTGTAAGATATGCAGGCTTTTCTGCAGCGGGCTTGTGCTCCCCACTTGTTTGCTGTTTTGCAAAATAATTTTTTGTTTTATCAAACGGATTCCAATGATTTGTTTGGTTATTACGCATGTTTCCGCCAGCGAAAGCACGATCAAGACGTTCTTCAGGAAGCTCATCGATAAATCGGCTTGGGTCATTTTGTGTAAGATTTCCAAAACGATACCGGGTGTTTGCATACGTAAGCCATAGTCTTTGCTTGGCACGGGTAACCGCTACATAAAACAGTCTTCTTTCTTCTTCCAGTTCTTCCCTCGTATTAATCGACATGGCATTGGGGAATAATGTTTCTTCAAGCCCACCAACGAAAATCACGGGAAACTCCAGTCCTTTTGCAGAATGAATGGTCATAAGCTTTACCACATCGCTTTCGCCCTTATCATCATCAGCATCCGTTAAAAGTGTTATTTGCTGCAGGTAGCTACCGAGACTTTTATCAAGCAATTCTCCATCTTCTGTCGGGGTTTCAGTAAATTCTTTGATTGAGTTTAGCAATTCCTGAATGTTCTCATATCTCGCAAGACCTTCGGTTGTTTTATCATTAAAAAGTTCTTTAACGATAGCCGTATTTTTGCCAACAAGTGTAGCAAGGTCGTAAGCATTTTTTTTCTGCAACTCACTTTGAAACATTTTTATCATGATAACAAAGTTGTTGATAATCTCAAGTGTGGAAGCTTTGTATCCAAATTCGGAAGCTCGTTCAAGAACATCCCACATGGAAATATTATTTTGATTGGCAAAAAGAACTGCTTTTTCTATAGTCGTTTTTCCAATACCTCTTGCAGGAAAATTTATTATACGCTTAAGCGCTTCTTCATCGCCGGGATTTAAAACCACTCTCAGGTAACTTAAAAAATCTTTGATTTCTTTTCTCTGGTAAAAGCTTATTCCTCCATATATGCGATAGGCAATGTTCATACGACGAAGGCTTTCTTCAAAGCTTCTGCTTTGGGCATTAGTTCTATATAAAATTGCAAAATCATTGTTACGGTAATGATTGCGTAATTTTTGTTCCTGAATTGCATCTGCTACATATTTACCTTCATCGTTATCAGTTGCAGTTCGCACCAGTTTTATTTTTTCACCTTCCTCGTTACTGGTCCAAAGTTTTTTAGGAAGCTGGCCTTTATTATTAGCTATTACACTATTGGCCACATGAAGAATACTTTGTGAACTCCTGTAATTTTGTTCCAACATTACAATCTTAACGTCATCGTAATCTTTTTGAAATTGCAAAATATTCTCAATTGTAGCACCCCTAAAACTATAAATGCTTTGTGCATCGTCGCCTACTACCGCCACATTTTCATGCATTGCGCCCAGGAGTTTAATAATCTTATATTGCGCTGTATTGGTATCCTGGTATTCATCAATCATTATATACTTAAACTTGCGCTGATATTTGCTCAGGCTTTCGGGATGTGTGTTTAGCAATAAATAAAACTTAAGCAACAGGTCGTCAAAATCCATTGCCCCGTTTTTAAAACAGCGCTTGCAATAAGCATCATATATCTGGCCAATCATTGGCCTGTTTGCCCGCATATCTTCTTGTTGCAATCCATAATCGCTGATGTATTCTTCCGGAGTTATTAATGCATTTTTGGCTGATGAAATCCTGTTATAAACTATATTAGGCTTGTAATGCTTATCATCAAGATTCAATTCATTTACTACAGTTTTTACAACGCTTTTAGCATCGTCAGTATCATATATTGTAAAGTTTCGCGGATAGCCAAGCTTGTCAGCTTCTGCCCGTAAAATTCTTGCAAATACTGAATGAAAAGTACCAATGTAAATATTTCTTGCTTCATTATTTCCAAGAATGTGTTCAACACGTTCTTTCATTTCTGCAGCAGCCTTATTAGTAAAGGTTAGCGCCAGGATATTAAATGGATCAGCACCTGTAGCCAATAAGTGAGCAATACGTGTAGTAAGAACTTTTGTTTTTCCGCTGCCTGCTCCCGCCACAATCATAATGGGACCATCACGGTGCAATACAGCCTCCCGCTGTGGTTCATTTAACCCCTGTAAATATTCCTGCATTGGGCGAAGTTACCGAAACCTGAAAGGTTTTTAAACACAGAAGATTTCACAAATTTATATCGATACTCTTTTTAGATAAATTCCCCACGTATGCTCATTATGATTTAATATTTTACTCAAATACCTTTTAATCGAATGCCATTTATCCTAAAATTTTTTATAATTAATTCAGTATTTTCCAATTTCCAGATATCATAAATGCGGCTTCACCGCGTAAAAATCTTATTTGAGTTTATTAATATAATGCCTCATCTTATTCGTTAACACTATATTAACGAAACCCGCTTCCGTGCTGCATTACCGCCGATAATAATTCAATTGTAATCACTTTTAAACATACTTAGTTTTACATTATTCCTTAACAAATTAAAATAAAAATTATGAAAAAAATCATTTTTGCATGCCTCGCTGCATTCATTTCGGCAACATCAGCTTTTGCAGTTCCCGCTTCTATTGTAACAGAAAAAGTTTTAAAAGTATTTCATAATGCTTTTCCGGAAGTAAAGCAGCCTGCCTGGTATACTTTTGATAATTATTACGAGGTGTATTTTACGAATGCTGATAATTCATCATGCCGCATTGACTACAACCCTGACGGGATTGTTTTGAGCACAATAAGGTATTATCCTTCACAGAATCTTTCCCCGGCTATACGGGCAAAAGTGTTTGAAAAATATCCAGGTAAAAAAATATTTGGTATCACTGAAGTTTCCAACAGTGAAATGGTTACCTACCATATAGTTTTAGAAGACGATAAGTATTGGCTCACTATTCAATCAGATGCAACAGGCAATATTAACCTGGAAAAAAAGTTAGTCAAAAGTGAATGATAAATTACCGGCCAATTTTTTAGAAGCAATTTGATAAATCTCAACTTGCTTTTTTTATGATATTGTATTGAATGCTTTGTAAACAAGCCAGCATGGCTACAATGAGAAAGCTATCTTTTGTTGATACAATAATTTTTAAATGTAACACGTTATATTTTTCAAATCCATTTTATGAATATTAAAACCAATACTTCAACAAACACTTTATTTAGGAGCATAATAAAGGGGCTCTTCGAAAGATTAACCCAAAACCCGGAATTTTATAATATTAAACATTACAAAAAAGCCAGGGGCAGAAGGCGTAATCAACAAATAACATGGTGACTATTATTAAGAAAAAAGAAAGTGTGGAATTTGATTGCGGAATTTACGGAAAGTAAAATGAGTGATTGTGCTATTGTAAAATCATAAATGCTTCTTTTACTTTAAAGCCTGAAACAAACCCGATTTTTAACCCTGTAAATCCCTTTTATGAAAACCCAAGTTTACCAAAAGAAAACTGTAGTATCCCTTTTCTTCAGTCACCTTTCAAAAAATTTCATTGCCCTCTTTGAGTCAGGCAATAAAAAAGAATTTCAAAGACTGAAAGATTTTATTACTTCTTAATAAATTTAGCTGAAAAGATATTCTACATCTTCCTTGCTGAGGCTTTTTACAAAAGTCTGATCATCGGCAATTAACTCTTTAGCGAGGACACGTTTTCGTTCCTGAAGTTGCAAAATTTTATCTTCAATTGTGTCTTTACATATCATTCGATAAGCAAAAATATTTTTGGTTTGTCCGATACGATGCGTGCGGTCTATGGCTTGTTGCTCAACCGCCGGATTCCACCATGGGTCAACAATATAAACATAATCTGCAGCTGTTAAGTTAAGGCCTACACCTCCTGCTTTTAAGGAAATAAGAAAAACACGGCAATCTTCATTGTTTTGGAAATTTTGAATCGCCCGCTGTCTTTCATGTGGTGGAGTGCTGCCATCAAAATAATCGAATGAAATATTATTTTCATTAAGTTTTTCTTTTATCAACCCAAGCATTCCAAGAAATTGGGAAAATACTAAAGCTTTATGCTCACCAATATTTTCCGTTATTTCTCTTGTAAGTTCATCCAGCTTTATTGAATGATTGGGATATTTTTCTTCTTCATTTAAAATCGCAGGGCTATCACATATCTGTCTTAGCTTCATTAAACCTTGTAAAATTGTAAGTTGCGACTTATCAATTCCCTGCCCCTCAATAACCCCCATAATTCTATCTCTGTAAACGTTGCGATATGCTTCATAAACATTTCTTTGCTCTTCTTCCATTTCACAAAAAAGAATGGTTTCTGTTTTCTCGGGCAAATCTTTTGCAACCTGCTCTTTCGTTCTTCTCAATATAAAAGGATACAAGAGCTTGCGCAAATGATCTTTTTGTTCCTGCTCTCCAAATTTATCAATAGGAGTTGAAAATTCATTTCTGAAGAATTCTACTGAACCCAGCAAACCTGGATTTAAAAAATTCATTTGCGCATATATATCAAATGTGTTGTTCTGTAAAGGTGTGCCGCTCATGCATAACCTGTTTTTGGTAGTAAGTAGGCATGCCGCTTTTGTAACTTTCGACGAAGGATTTTTTATAGCCTGTGATTCATCAAGCACTACGTAATCAAATAAGATTTTCATCATTACATGTATATCACTTCTTAAGGTGCCATACGTTGTGATGATAATATTACTTTTTTCAAAATCTTCAGGATTTCGTGTGCGCATGTTCCCATGATGTATGCACCATGTAAGTGAAGGTGTAAATTTTTTAATTTCGTTTTCCCAGTTATAAATAAGGGTGGTGGGGCATACAACCAGGGCTTTTAAAGTTCCTTCCTGTTTTGCATAATGACTTAGCATACTTAGCGCCTGTACGGTTTTCCCTAAACCCATATCATCTGCCAGTATACCTCCCCAGCCTACAGTGTTTAAATAATTAAGCCAATGATATCCTGAAATTTGATAAGGTCTCAACCTGTTTTCCAGTTCTTCGGGTATGTCAACTTCAGGAATACTTTTGAAATTTCTCAGCTTTTCATATTTTTCATCCAGTTCAAATGAAAGTTCTGTTTCATCTCTTTTTTCATACAGATCATCTATAACACTTAAATGAAATCTTGAAAGCCGCAGCTTATTGTTTTTACCCTCACCAACTTTAAAGAGAAGTGAATATTTATTTATCCATTCATCTGGTAAAATACCAAGAGAGCCATCGTTTAACTGTACAAAAGATTGTTTATTGGCCAATGCTTTTTTAATTTCGGAAATGCCAATGCGCTGTTCACCGAAAGAGAGTTCAATTTTTGCGTCGAACCAATCAAGGCCACTGCTAAGATGAATTTGAGTGGAAGGTTTTGATGTGTTGAAGCGAAAGTTTTTCAAAGCGTCAAAGCCAAAGACAGGAATTTTCATTTCCTTCATCGCATCCACAAATAAAAAAAACCAATTGTTTTTTAGTACATCTATCCCTTTTAAGACAAGGCTTTTACTTTGCTTTTGTATTACAAACTGAGAGTGAAGGCTGGCAAGCTTATCAATAAAATTTTGTTCCGTTATCTTATTCCGGTAAACAATCAAAACTTTATTGCCCTCTGGTACTATAATAGTTTCTTTATCTCCTTCCTTAACACTAAACCCTTTATAATTAAAAACCGGCTGAAATAAAAGATAATCCCCCCTTTCAATCAGCATAACAGTTATATCTGGTTCACCCTCCTTAATTTCTTTAATTAAAGATTTGTCAAATGATACGACATATTCATTTGTAAGTGGCATCACTACTTCTTTTAAAAATGATGGCCATTTTTCAAAGGGAACATGAAGAGATTTACAGAATTTTTCAGCTACAAGGGCATCATCTGCTTTTGCCCATAAGTATAATGCTTCATCATATAAAAACATTAAACTACTTTTCCATTGATTATCTGAAATTTTTAATAATTCATTATTTATTAAAACGAAACTTTCCAATGTATACTCACCGTTATTTTCAGATACCTTAAACTGGAGTGCTGGGGTTTCCTGTGCAGTAAATAATGGCTGAAGATTTTCTGAAATAAATTTCTTACCATGTTCTAAATACAGGGTAACATGTGTTTCCGCAAATATTTTTTTTATTTTGGGATGGAGAAATTCTACTATCAACATTTTGGTTTCCTCGGGAAGTTCTTCATTTTCATGATGAATTATATTTTCCCAAAAACCACTGAAGGGAGAATTACGATTTAAATATTTATTTATCTCTAATTGTTGCAACTTCCTGGCTTGTTGTATGAGAAGCTTATCTCTTTCTGAAAGCACATCTGTATTAATAAATTTACCAAGATCAAGTTTTTCAATACGACCAATAAACCTTTCTGCCTCCTCATCAAATTCTCCTAGTACTACATCAATAGAAAAAAAAGGGAAATTGTTTTCATTTGCATTAAAAACTATGGCAGCTTTTTTTTGCTTTACAGCTACTACTGTATTTGTTATTTCAGGCTTATGAGTAAGTGCAAGCGGATTGATAATTTGAGAAGGTACTGTAACTCTTTTTATAGACGGATCAAGAACTTTTAAAAAAGGTTTACCCTCTTTATAGATAAACTCAAATTTACCGGACAACTCTTCATTTAAGCTGTAACCATATGATTCCAGCAGTTTATTTTTTTCTTTATCCCAGTTCCTTATGGTATCAAAATAATTAGGGCCATAAGAGTTTAAGAGTTGAAGAAACAAAACTGTTTTGTGTTTACATAAGGCATGAGCTGTTTCATCACATATACAGGAAGTATCGAAATTTCTCTCTTCATTTTTTTGTAAAATCAACCTGAATTTACCTTCATCTAAATCAAGAAGAGCTTCTACTTTTTCATTGCGGGCATTAATTATATTTGATTTATTAACCCGCAATATTTCCTCAGCTTCGCTATAATTCTCTGGCCCTGCCAGCATCCGGATAATTTTTAAATCAATAAATTTCATTTTAATTACCGTATGCTTTTGGTTATAAACCACGGCCTTGTTTGTTGAGAGTAAGTTTTTATCAACAAGGTCTTGTAACTGAAATAGTGCGGCAGCTTCATGACGGCATATATCCCCTAAATTATAAGGGCAGGTACACCTTATCAAAAGTGTTTTAGGATCATCATATTTTTGAACAAGAACTTTATAAAATGTTGAATAACTATCGTCCTTAACACGAAAAGTTACCGAATGCATAAGATCATCATGCTCAACAAGCTCAACGTATCCAAAAGAATGAATTTTTTTCCCCCTTCGAATTACTTCATCAGTTCCGGAATTATAAATATATTTAATTAGGTGTGGTAGGGCCAAGAATGTTTCTGTTTTCGTTTAAGAAGGTATTCCCTACAACTTTTAGTTGAAAAAAGGGCAATTTGTAAAAGTAAATAAAAAATAAGTGTGGGTGAACAGTTTGCCTAAGAGGTTTATAAAATTTCAATAACTTTTACAATATTTGATAAACATTACTATCATCCGGCAATCAGCCTGCCGGTTTCATAAATTATAAGCAAATTTGCATTATCTACCGTAAGGCAAAACCTTATATCTTCTTCCAGTCCGTATCCCATTAATCTATGATAGTGAGAAGCATTGTGATCTTTCATAAATAAGAAAAGATCTTCTTTTGCCTGGTGATATAAAGTTTCAGCAATTTGTGCAGCATCACAATTCTGTTGAAAATGATCTTTTATTCGACTTGTAACTGCACCTGCAAATAAGGTATCTTCAATATTGATTCGATCTTTCCATGCGGCACATGCCAGTATTACATTTTTGTTTTGCGAAATTAAATAATCGCATACAGCTGAAAGGTTACAAAATGAACCTGTAATAATTCTTTCTGCACCTTCTGCCAAAGCCATGTGTAAAAGCCTCGTACCATTTGTTGTGGTAAGTACCAGGGTTTTACCTTTTATAAATTCTGGGGTGTATTGTAAAGGAGTGTTTCCATATTTTAAGCCATCAGCTATTTTTCCATCTCTTTCACCGGCGGTGATAACATCCATTTGTTTTCCAAGTTTTATGCATTTTGCAACACTGTCAACAGGTATTATACTCTTAGCACCATTGTAAAGAGCGTTTGCAATAGTAGATGTGGCCCGCAATACATCTATTATTACAACAATGCTGCCGCTTACATCATACAAATGCAACAAAGATGGAGATAGTGAAGTAGTAAGTGCAGGGAGTTTACTTTTTTCTAATTTCATTCCAGAGCTTGTAATCCAATTAAATTCTTCAATTTTATTTTTATTCAAAAGGCATTTTAACCACTTTCGCAGTGAGTAATTTATCTCTTACTTTTATATAAACCTGAGCATCAATTTTTGAATATACACAATCGACATAACCCATTGCTATTGGTTTATTTAATGAAGGTGAATGGGTTCCGCTTGTAACACGGCCAATTACAGCGCCCTGACTATCTTTTATTTCATAGTCATGCCGGGGTATTCCCTTTTCTATCATTTCAAGACCAACCAGTTGTTTGTGTATTCCTTCGATTTTTTGCTGTTCTATTATATCTTTTGCAACAAAATTTTTTGTAAATTTTGTTATCCACCCGAGTCCCGCTTCAAGTGTAGATGTTGTATCGTCAATATCATTTCCGTAAAGACAATAACCCATCTCGAGCCTTAGCGTATCCCTTGCTGCTAACCCTATTGGTTTCAATCCTGCGGGAGTTCCTTCTGCAAAAATTTTAGTCCAGATTTTTTCTGCTGCACCTTCTTTATCTTCAAAATAAATTTCAATGCCTCCGGAACCTGTATAGCCTGTAGCGCTTATCAAAACATTTTCAACACCTGCAAACTTGCCTTTTATAAAAGTATAATACTTCAGGTTCATAATATCAATATCTGTAAGAGGCTGTAATATTTTTGTTGCATTCGGCCCCTGGATTGCAAGAAGGCAGGTATGTTCGGATATATTGTGCATTTCCACATCCTCATTATTATGAGCTTGTATCCACTTCCAGTCTTTTTCAATATTAGATGCATTTACTACAAGCATATATACTTTATTTTCTTCAATACAGTATACAATCAAATCATCAATTATTCCTCCTTTTTCATTTGTAAGACAGCTATATTGTGCTTTACCTGTAACAAGTTTTGAAGCATCGTTGCTTGTAAGCTGTTGTATAAGTCCAAGAGCTTTATCACCTTTTAAAATAAATTCTCCCATGTGGCTCACATCAAAAACACCAGCATTTTTTCTAACTGTGGCATGTTCATCATTAATACCTGTATAACTTATGGGCATGTTATATCCTGCAAATTCAGCCATCTTTGCTCCAAGCTCTACATGTTTCTGAGTAAAGGGTGTATTCTTCATAAATGTCTTTTGAGGAGGTGCAAATTTATGCGAAAATCAAGTTAGGATTTTTAGATTCTTTTTAGAATACAATCCATACATAATGGTTATAAATAGAATCGGACAAATAATAACATAGAACTGAAATTACCTACATGCTTTAACAACAAGGCCCCATGCATAATGCATGAAGCCCTGGCTATTCAACTTCAACCTTAAGAAAGAGATTAGTATTATATGTGCATTACAAAATTGTAAACGTCGTTTCCTGAATGAATATATGCTTCTGCAGGAGCAGCATTTTTTTCATCAAGTTTTTCAATTTTTTGCTCCAGTTTTTCTTTGACATTGCGCAGAGAATCTTTCATTTTAATAATTTCTTTTTCTCTTATTATTTTTAATGAATCTACAGACTTCTGGATATTTTCTATTTGTTTTTCTTTCAAGTTTTTCAAGGAATCTACTTTATTATGTTGATCGTACCTGTAGTTCTGCTGATTTAAATCGGGAACTCCTGAATTATCTCCGTTATCATCTTCTGAATGTCGCCAGTCATCTTCTCTTCCTGCAGGTATTCCATCTAAGGTGTATAAACCATTTTCTTTCATTATGTATTCCACTCCATATTTATAAGAGAAATCCTCATTATCCCAGTCAAACCAATCATCATGGTTCCATGGCCCATATACTCTTATAGGATTATATCCAAAGTTTTTATTTATTTTGATATGGTGATCAACAGGCACATAGACAATGACCAGCGCACTTTGATTGCGAAATTTATCAGTAGTATTGATAGCTATGGCTCTTTCAATCATAAGTACAGAGTCTATTTGTGAAACATTGAATTTAATAAGTGAGGCAAGAGTATCAGCATTTCTCCTTGTGCTTCCATTACACATTTTTATTACACTTACCTGAAAGCTATCCGTTAATGATTTTTCCAATTTTATTCTCACATTACCTATATAGGCGGTATCATCGTCGAAAGTTGCAAACGGTTCAAGCCTAAACCAGCTATTACCTCTATGATACCTGTTATTATTAAAAGAATTTACTTCAAGTATTTTAACCCCTGGATTTAATAAGGATATCTTCTCTTCATTTGCTGAATTAGTTCTTCTAAAATCACTGCTTACTGAAGTAATTAATGAAACAAAACATATAATCCCCAGAATCCATAACCCTACAAAAGAGTAGCGAATCATACGATTCCTGCTTTTTATTTTTGCAATTCTTCTTATAATAAAAGTGATTACACCCACAACCGGAACGCCGATAAAAAAAATAAGTGTTCCCCATGCGAGCACGCTTTGCCATCCATCTGTAAGTACGAAACTTTTTAATGGAAATAACCCGATTGAAACTATAGCTAGTGAAAATAATGCAACGATCAGCGATAAAGCGATACAGCCAAGAACAAAATATGCAAAAATCTTAAAAAGAGTAACGATTATGTTTCCCAATGCACCACTGGTACGTTTAGCAGCATACTGCATTTCCTGGCCTATTTCTCCCCCTTTTTCTTTTGCGATATTTCCTGCTTCCTTACCTAATTTGTTTACTCTTTCTTTTACTCCTTTCATTTCTTCAACAACAGAATTTTTAATAGAATTAAGATCTACTTTTTCTCCTTTCATTTCCAGTTTCTCAGAGGTAGTATGTGCTTCCGGTATTACAAGCCATAATATTACATAAATTATAAAAGTGCCCGGGCTAAAGGAAAAACTAAGGAAATTGGGAAAGGTGAGTGGACCAAAATGCCCCCACCTAAAAAAGAAGGAAATAAATGGTATTAGAAAAATTATCCTTGGAAACCATGGATTAATATTAAAGTAGCTGCCCATACCGCTGCATATGCCTCCAATAATTTTGCCGTCAGGATTACGGTATAATCTTTTGCGAACTCCATTTACAAGCATATTACTGCCAGGAACAAAGATCCAAAGAAGAATATAAAGTAAAAATCCAATTCCGGAAACAATGAATAATACTCTTACAATTACCGGGTCAATACCGAAATAAGCTGCAATTCCGCTACACACTCCGCCCAATATTTTATTATTTTCATCTCTGTACAGTCGTTTTCCTTTCCAGTTCCAATTATCCTGAAAACTATTTTCTTTTTTTTCATCATTAGCTTTTTGCTTGCTGCCTATATTATTATACTGTTCACCATTTTCTGCCTCTTCAAAATCCTGCGGCCTTCCCATATTTTTAATGATTGCATTTACATCATCGTCTGTAATACAGGTAGATCCTTTTTTTAATAGTTCCTGAAACAATTCACTAATGCGGCTCTCTATATCATTGATGATTTCATCACGTCCCTCTTCGTTGGCGAAATAATGACGCAAACTTTCTATATATTGTTTCAGCAATTCATAAGACGTTTCCTCAATGGGAACTACAGCACCCTGGAAATTTATATTAATTACTTTGTTCATGACTAGTCTATTTATTTGTTTGTTGAAGTTGTTTAGGGGTTAATTTTTTTTTCCTGTGATTGCTTCTACAGCATTGGCAAGTTCAAGCCAGGTTGATTCAAGTTCTTTATAAAAATCAGCGCCTTTTTCTGTAAGAGAAAAATATTTTCTCGGAGGCCCGCTATTACTTTCTACCCATCTGTATGTAAGAAACTCCGCATTCTTAAGTCGGGTAAGAAGCGGATAAAGCGTTCCTTCTAAAATATTAAGATTGGCTGCTTTCATTTTGTCAATAATATCACTGGGGTAGGCTTCACCTAATTTTATGATAGACAAAATGCAGAATTCCAAAACTCCTTTCCGCATTTGGCTTGCAGTATTATCAATATTCATTTTTTAAAATTTATTCTGATTAATGTCAGGCAATTACTTTAATAACACAAAGCTAATGCATTTTATAATACTATGCAATACATAATACCTGCTTTTTTAAAGTAGTAGTTATAGCAATTCATCAAATTGTTTGCAAAAGGCTCATAGCACTGCGTTTCGAGCCAGTTTTAATTTCTGTCTAATTTGATAAGTGGAAAAAAAAGAGGGGTAAATGGTATCAAAAATTAATAAGAAAGTTCGAAAAAGGAAATTTTCACACCAGTACAGTGAAAATTTTAAGGACAACAGAACTTAAATCGGTCTTAGAAAATTACTCCTGTTTAATAGAATTACTAAGAGGCGGTTATCATTTAAATAAATTATATACTATTAAACTCATAACATAGGCGAGTC
>JBDTYU010000242.1:0-4983 GCA_040005535.1 Ginsengibacter sp.
CTTTGAGCGCTTTGTTCCTTTGCATATAGCCAATCAATCAACTTCCCGTTTTTATCATAATCAATAATCACATGCTTGGGAGATGGTATTAAACAATGTTTTATACCACCATAACCACTTATCTGATCCTGGTAGGCGCCTGTGTGAAAAAAGCCAACATATAAGGGTTCACCATTTACAATCTTCGGTAAAAAAACTTCGTTTATATGTTCTTCGGAATCATAATAATCATGACTATCGCAGGTAATGCCGCCAAGAGTTACCCGCTGGTATTCTTCATTCCATTTATTGATTGGCAACATTAAAAATTTTTCACCAATTCCCCATGTATCCGGCAACGTAGTGATAAAAGATGAATCAATCATATACCAGGTTTCCCGGTCGTTCTGCATTTTCTCAGCGACCACACTGTAAATATGGGCCATACTTTCACCTACCGTAAAACTTCCAAACTCAGTAAAAATATTGGGCATGGGAACTTTACTTCGTTTACAGGCTACTTTTATATTTCTTACAATTTCGTTTATCATAAACTGGTAATCATATTCGAAACCAAGTGAATGTTTTATAGGAAATCCTCCGCCAATATTTATCGAATCCAGCTCCGGACAAATTTTCCTGAGCTGGCAATACAGATTGATTATTTTATTGAGCTCACTCCAGTAATAAATATCATCTTTAATACCTTTGTTTAAAAATATGTGCAGCATTTTTAACTGGAAGCGGTGTTCGTTTCCTTCAATTTCGTCAACATAAAATTCAAGAATATCTTTTACGCGTATGCCTAACCGTGAGGTATAAAAAGGAAAGGTTGGTTCTTCTTCTGCGGCTACTCTTATACCAATATTGAAAGGAACCCTCACTGATTTTCTATAAGCAGCCAACTCTTCTTTATTGTCCAGAACGGGTATTACATTTTTAAAACCAGTATTCAGCAATCTTGCGATCCTGCTTATATAGGGCTTTTGCTTAAAGCCATTGCATATAATGAAAATATCCTTGTTAATTTTCTTACTTTCAAAAAGCTTATTTATTATATCGATATCATAAGCATAGGAAGTTTCAAGATGTATTATGTGCTCCAAAGCTTCTTCAACGATAAAAGAAAAATGTGAGCTTTTTGTGCAATAGCAATAGAAATATTCCCCTTCATATTTATGTTTTTTAATTGCATTGGCAAACATTTTTTTTGCTTTTGCTATCTGCATCCCAATTTTAGGAAGAAAAGAAAATTTTAAAGGAGTTCCATATTTTTCGATCAAAGCTTTTACATCTACCCCATTATATTGCAGGTAATCGTCTTTGAGATCATAACCTTCTTGTGGGAAATTAAATGTCTGGAGAACAAGGTCTTTGTAAGTATTAGTCATTTCATGATGTTAAACGTTTTTTTGAAAATCTTTACAAATGTAATAGAATGATGTATTATATAAATAATAAACCGTCCTGTTTAAAACAAGACGGTTCGGTATTTATTTCCATAATTTATTTAACAGATAGAATAAGGCTTTTAAAACTCTCGGGTTCATTCATTGCCATATCAGCAAGAATCTTCCTGTTGAGTTCTATATTTTTTTCTCCAAGTTTATGAATGAATTGACTATAATTCATTCCTTCAGCTCTTACTGCGGCATTAATACGTGCAATCCATAATGTCCTGTATTCACGCTTCTTAAGCTTACGACCTACGTAACTGTAGGTCATACCTTTTTCCATCACATTTTTGGCAACGGTATAAACATTTTTTCTTTTACCATAATAACCTTTGGCTGCTTTGAGAATTCTTTTTCTTCTTGCCCTTGATGCTACTGCATTTACTGAACGTGGCATAATTTATATTTTTAGATTGTTGTATCCCAGATAGCCATCGGGATAAATTTATTTTAAATACTTGTTTAAAGAATTATTAATCATTATAGAATACTGCTTTTAAAGTCTTCTGTTCGGGAAGGTCGAAGTGGATGTTTCTATTTGAGCCTTAGCAAACGCATTACAAATGGCCTGTTGGCATTACTGACAATCCCTGCTTTGCGCAAACTGCGTTTACGCTTTGTTGATTTTTTTGTGAGGATGTGACGTTTGTATGCTTTTTGAAAAGTAATTTCACCGGTACCTGTTACTTTAAAACGCTTCTTGGCGCTGGAGTTGGTTTTAACCTTTGGCATTATTTAATATTTATTTTTACACCCTGCCGGCGCCTCCGAACATACGGAGAACTTATAGAGCCATGTGGGCAATATGTTTTATAATAATACAGGTTCAGCTAAAACATAAAAGGCTAAACGGGGTGCGAAAGTACTGTTTTTTCTTAAAAAACCAATTGTTGTTCGTTTGGTTTCTCATTTGGCGACTGGTGTTATATTATCCAATGAAAGCATTAAACAATTCGCTGCATAAACATCTAACCCTTGGCGTTTCCAAATACTTTCTGTAAAATATCAGTTATTCTTGCCACAGGATCCTTACGTATTTTTTGTTCCTGAAGGCCTATATGATAAAATAATCCATCTAAAGCTTTTTGAGTTACATAACCTGTGAGGTCTGTATTAACAGGATTACTGCTGAAACGATTATAAGCTGTGAAAACATCTTTCCAGTATTTTGTTGCATTCACATACTGCAACGAGTGAGAAACAATTGGCTTAAATGCTGTAGTAAGCTGGAGAGTTGTGCTACGCTTCAGGTAATCAGTTGCTGCGAAATCACCTCCTTTTAAAATTCCCAAAGCATCCTGTATGGTCATCTGCTTTATTGAATTGAGAAATATATCTCCAACATATTTGGAAGCATCTTCAGCAGCCCTGTTCATAGATAGAACAGCCTGGTCTACAGTTTTACCAAATCCCACATCCCGTAAAGTTTTTTCAACCTTTTGTGCTTCGGGAGGCATCACAATTCTTATAATGTCATCTCCATAAAATCCATTTAATAATCCAAGATGAAAAGTTGCAGAATCCGTGCCTACACGCAAAGCTTCTTTTAAACCCTGCACTATGTCTCCGTTTGTGAGATTGCCATTACCAACAGACCCTAAAATACTCTTTGCAGTTTCGCAGCTGCTAAAAGAAACTAAAATAAGTAAGCTCAAAAAATAAATGTTTTTCATAAAAAAAAATTAATGAGGTTCGTTGCAAAAGTAATTGAATGGCTGAACTGATTCGTTTACATTTTAAAATCGTTAGCATGTTTAATCATATTTATACGTAACTATGATTAAACGTTTCATTATTTTATTGAAAAGATTGATAAATTTTCTATCTCTTTTTTTAGCAATTTTTTTTAATATAGCGTCACTTGGAAAAGTTTTTAATATTTATTTCGCCCGATATCAAAAAAACCTATCTTTAATTTTATCTGATAAAAAGAGATTATTTTTTTATTTTATTTTATATAATTTTTTGCCGGAAATAAAGAAATATAGCGAAGAAGAACTTATATCCCTTTTGAAAAACAGGGATCAATTTGCATTCGCATATTTGTACGATAATTATTCCGGTGCCCTGTTTGGAATTATTTATAGAATGCTGGAAGATCGTGAACTGGCTGAAGATGTTTTACAGGAAGCATTTTTAAAAATATGGAATAACTTTTCCAACTACGATAGCATGAAGGGGCGCCTCTTTACATGGATGCTTAATATTACAAGAAACCTTACGATAGACACTGTAAGAAGTAAAGGATACAGAAAGCAGTCGAAAATCCAAAATTCTGAGAACTCCGTAGATAACATCAGCAGTAATACCAATACTACTGAAAGCTTCGATGCGCTGGGAATTAGAAAGCATTTAACCCTTCTTAAAAACGATCAAAAACAAATTATTGACCTTGCCTACTTTGGAGGTTTCACACAGGATGAAATATCTAAACAGTTGGGTATTCCATTAGGAACAGTGAAAACAAGAATGAGAACAGCAATTATAGAATTAAGAAAAATTCTGCAAAATAAAAATTGAATAAAAACGACATCATATCATCCGGTTTACTTGAGCTTTATGCTATGGGTTTAACTTCAGCGGAAGAAAACTTACAGGTTGAAGAATGGGTAAAACAATATCCCGAAATAAAGCAGGAAATTGAGGCTATAGAAATAGCTTTAGAATCTTATGCTCATGCCCACGCAATAAACCCTTTGCCAGCAGTAAAAAATAAAATACTTTCTCAGATAGCAGAGGGTGTACCAGATAAAATTCAAAATCTTTCTTCTGTAAAAGGCACTTCCCAAACAAATGTTTACCGCATGCCATCATTTTTTAAATTGGCTGCGGCCGCAATGATTATTTTATTAATTGGCAGTATCATATTCAATTACTCCTATTATAAAAAATATCAATCTGCAAATAATGATCTTCAGTTTGCGCAACAAAATATGAATCAGCAGAGGGCAGATAGTATTGCGATGAATAAAAAATATCAATCTGCTAATAGTCAACTTCAGATTGCACAGCAAAAAATTAATCAGCAGGAATCAGCCAATCTTGTAATAAATAAAAAATATCAATCCAAGGATAGCGATCTTCAGCTTACACAGCAAAAATTTAATCAACAGGAAGCAGCCAATCTTGCAATGAATAAAGATATTGATGTAATGACAGACAAGAACTCCCTGCCTGTTGTTTTAAAAGGCACTCCGCATGCACCTGATGCATTAGCAAAAATATTCTGGATGAAAAGTACAGGCTATGTATATGTTGATCCATCAAACCTTCCCGCAGTGCCGTCCGGAAAACAATACCAGCTATGGGCAATTGTTGATGGAAAGCCAATAAGCGGGGGCATGATCTCTACAGAAAAAGGAATTTATCATATTCAAAAAATGAAATCTTTTGGTAAAGCCGATGCCTTTGCTATTACTTTGGAAAAAGCCGGCGGCAGCCCCGCTCCCACTATGGACCAGATGTATGTAATCTCTAAGATTTAAGCTCATAATTTTTAATTCCATTTTATATTTTCTAATTTTTCGGTCATTGATTATTTCTAACAAAA
>JBDTYU010000243.1:0-4781 GCA_040005535.1 Ginsengibacter sp.
CAGGCTATAAAGGCTGCTATCGCTAACCCCGTTAAGAGTTTAAGAAGTGAGTGAACTGAACAACTATAGCGAAAAAATTATGATTATAACCTGATCAATAAAAATCCTTTTCATATTTGCATTTAAATTATAAAGGAAATCGTAGTATTTGCTTTTATAATTTTTTTTTGCTAACTATAGCAATTCTACTGATATTTTTTTTTAAAGAAACTATCCATATCATTCTTTTATATTAGTAAATGCACTTTATGATAAGGAGATCTATAGCTTGTCTTTACTTCCTGTTATTGATTTTATATGCTAACGCTCAGTTTAATGAAAATGAATTTCAAGCGTATACCGTACTAGATGGCTTAAGTGATAATAATGTTACCTGCATCGCACAGGATGAGCCCGGCTATATTTGGATAGGTACTGAAATGGGATTGAACCGTTTTGATGGTGAAGAATTTAAACGTTATCTAAGTGGAAAAGACCCGCTTTACATTCCGGGAACTAATATTGTTAACATTATACAGTGTAGTAATCATCGTTTGGGAATCGTTACCCGCAGAGGCTTCCAATTAATAAATCCACAGGATTTTACTTATGAAAGCTATAGATTTCCGGACACTTCTTCTTTTTCAATTTATTCTAATCGATTAATGGATGGCAGAGAATTGCCTGATAGATCCATATTGCTAAGTTCAGGCACAGGTATATATTCTTTTGATAAGCCAGGCCATCTTAATTTTCGTTACGATCAATTTAAACCTGAAGACATAGGGAAAAAAAGAATAGCGTTTGCTCAAAGGGTTTTTTCCTTCGATGATGAAAATCATGTGTTGATTTACTATTATGATAAAGGAAATAAGCTAATGGATTATAGATACAAAAATAAAAAGCTGGAATACATTGATTCATCAGATAAACGATATAGTGAATTTTATCCTAAACGTTGGGGAATTAATTCTAAAGAAATCTCTCCTGGTGAGTTTATAAGTTTCAGCGGTTATTCTGATAGCCTCGCATATTATAATGCATCTTTGAATAAGAAAGTCATTTCAAAACTTTCATGCTTATCTCAACAGGAATTAAATTATGAGAGTAACGTTTTTACAATTAGTAAAAATGAATTTGCCATTACCGGTTCACGAAGCGGCTATTATCTTTTTCATCTTGATGAATCAACAGGTATTATTACAAGTAATGGAATAAAATATCTTCCTTCTTATAAATGCAATTATTTATTCGTCGATAATGAAAAAAGACTTTGGGTTGGTACAAGAACAGGCTTGCTAAAGCAAAAACTGAATAGCTCTTTTATACAATCTTATAATTTATTTAAAATTGAGCAGCATAGTTTAAGTCTACGGCTTTCGGGGGTTTGCAGGTATAAAAACAAAATTTATTTAGGGAGTTTTAATCGTTTTACCGGACTGTTAGTGCTCGATACTGCTACAATGCAAATTGAAAAGCAACTTACATTTTATGGTGGTAATAATGGCTGGAGTGAAATTGGTGATGTACAATGTTACCATCAGGATACACTTTGGATAAGTACAACAAATGGCCTATTATGGTTGGATATCAATTCATATAAATATGGTTCTGTTTTAGATAATAATCGCGATACAGTTTTACTAAACAGTGAACCATTTTTGTATCCTCCTGATAAAAATGGTAAGGCTTGGATGGGCGATTATATGAATGGCAAAGCAGGTTACTACGACACTTCAGCAAGAACTTTTACCTTTTTTACGGCTGACACAAAACCTACAATACCATTTACAAGAATAAAACATATTGTTTATGATTCTTATGGAGATGTATGGATAGGAGGGCATGGGCTTGCAAGATGGAATAATGATTTACAGCAATTTGATAGTCTTACTACTGTATACGCAGGCCCTAATAAATACAACGATGATATACTTACAATTACTGCTGATAAAAATGGTTCTCTGTGGTTGTATAATGCTGAAAATATTTTACTGGAATATAGAATAAGAGAAAAAAAATTTTATGATCATGACTCACGTGAAGGGCTACCCGAATTTGTTCAGGCAATGGCAAATGATGTAAATGATAAGTTATGGTTTACCACGGGCAACAGGTTAGTTTGTTATAATCTTTCTACAAAGAAGATTTATTACTTCGACCAGGCTGATGGCTTACCTGCTGAAAGGGCTTCATCCCGTTCCATTTATTTTGATAAAGAAAGAAATTGTTTTTATTCTTTACATAATAATTATCTCGCAGTTTTTCCTGCAGATATTAAAGAAGTGGCTGATACAAAACATTTATTGATTACTGAGATTGCTTTTTCTGATACAATATTTTATAATCCTTCAAATAATTTATCTCTTAATTATGATCAAAATAATTGTTCTGTTCAATTTACTGTGCTCAATTATGACGCTCCGAACGCTTATGATTTTTTTTACAGGATTGATAAAAAAAAATGGATAAATCTTGAAGGGAGCCAGGTTGTTTTCTTTAACTCTTTATCATCCGGCAAACATCATATAGAAATAAAAGCAGCTGGTAAACTTGGTGAAGAATATACAACTGGTATTATTGTTTCTATTGCATCACCCTTTTGGGCAACCTGGTGGTTCACATTGCTATTGCTATTAACTCTTGCAATATTTATTTACTCGCTTTATCGTTACCGTTTCAATCAGCTAAAAAAACTTTTTGCGATGAGAACAAAAATTTCGCAGGATTTGCATGATGAAATTGGCAGCACGTTGGGAAGTATTTCAATATACAGTGAAGTTGCGAAAAAGCTTTCTTTTAAAAATGAAAAGGCAGATGAAGCCATTTCAAAAATAGGTGTTGTATCCCGTGAGTTAATTGATAAGATGAGTGACATAGTCTGGAGTATAAATCCAAACAATGAAAGCTTCGAACAGTTGCAAAATCGTATGAGGGCTTTTGCAGCAACGATGCTTACACCAGGTGAAATTGAATTTTCTTTTCATGCACCTGCCAACTCAAATGACACACCTTTTTCAATGCAAAAAAGAAGAAACATATACCTCATTTTTAAAGAGGCAATAAACAACATTGTAAAATATGCAAATTGTACAATTGTATATATTGATTTAAGAGTTCATGAAAATTTTTTTTGCATGATCATTAAAGACAATGGAAAAGGATTCGACCAGTATTCAAATGCTGTGTATAACGGGAATGGAATAAAAAATATGCAATCCAGGTCAAACGATATGGGTGCGAAACTAAATATTGATTCAATAATAAATGAAGGAACTACAATTACCATAACTTTAAAATTATAGAGAGCAAAAAGCTATTACCAAATTCGGTAGTTGTTTGCCGGAACAAATAAGATCAATTTTGCTTATTAAGAATATCTCATGAATGGTATTAAAGTAGCGATATTTGATGATAATGATTCCCTGCGTGATTCTATTGCCATGTTATTAAGTGATACTAAAGATTTCAGTATCTGTGGCTCCTATGCTCATTGTCTTCATGTAACTAATGATATTAATAAATGTAATCCTGATGTGGTGGTTATGGATATTGATATGCCGGGTATTAATGGCATTGAAGGTGTAAAAATCATCCGGGAAAAGTTTCCGTACTTACAAATATTAATGTTTACTGTGTTTGATAATGATGAAAAAGTTTTTGCCGCAATAAAAGCGGGCGCCGGCGGATACATTTTAAAGAACGCTTCATCACAACAATTGCTGGCGGCCATTTCAGAAGTATATAACGGTGGCGCACCCATGACACCAGGCATAGCAAGAAAAGTGTTACAGCAGTTTAAAAATATTTTACCTGAAGAAACAAAAGATAATTATGATTTAAGCCATCGTGAAAAAGAAGTATTGGGATTACTTGTTGATGGTCTTTCCTATAAAATGATCGCTTCAAAACTTGAGATAACTTATGATACGGTGCGTGCCCACATGAAAAAAATTTATGAGAAACTTCATGTAAGCTCCATGACTGAAGCAGTAGCAAAAGCAATTAACCGAAAATTATTTTCCTGAGATTTTATAATTCACTCAATTTTTATTTTTCGTTTAACTACCACATTTGGTAATTGACGTATAATTTGTTTCACTGTTATTTTGCGTATACGTAACTATTGCTTTACTCCTGCAGACGGCATTCCTTTAACAATAAAAATTTTTTATGAAAAAGAATTATTTAAAACTTATGAGTTCATTCATGCTATTTCTTTTTGTTTGTGCCGGTTGTACAAAAGAATTAAAGGAAATAAACGTTAACAAGAATATTGTTGACAATGCATTTGACAGGCTGAATAGAGACGGTTGCAACCTTGTAACTTTCGATTGGGTGGGTGCATCGAAGTGGACGTTTCATTACAATGAAAAAGGACTTGCTGATAAATGGGTAATTGATTACGGAAACGGTTTCCTCCAGGAAGAGAACATGATTTACAGCAGGGATAACAGGCTTATCCAGGCTAATGAATCGCTCAATGGTGAGAATAATGTTTATCTCTTCACTTACACCGGCAAACGTATAACCAAAGTTACCTGGTCAACTTCAGATGCTCCGGGTCAACAATTTGTGACTGAGTTCACATATAATTATAAAGGACAGATGACAAGACAGGATGATAATGTAAATGATATACATACGCTCATGTTTTATGATCTCCTGGGGAATACAACCCGTACTGACATTTACTTTGGAACAGATCCGTATTTTTCTGATATCTATACTTTTGATAAACCTGTCAGGAATGCTTTGCTCCTGGTTCCCGGGATTCCTTATGGCTTTCCATTTTTTGGGAC
>JBDTYU010000244.1:0-7025 GCA_040005535.1 Ginsengibacter sp.
AATTCCTGAAATTGTAATAGCTAATAGCGGTTCCATTTCAGTTTCTGTTTTTCAAGTAGATCTTTCTGTATTGCCGGTTACACTTACAGATGTAAAAGCATATCAACAAAACAGTGGAGTGCAGGTAGAATGGACAGCACAGCACGAAAGTAATATAGATAAATATGAAATTGAAAGGTCGCAGGATGGTCAACGGTTCACAACATTAGGAAGTGTTAAGGCAAGAGGCAACAGCAGTGTTCTTATACACTATAACTTATTTGATGCTAATCCTTTGAGCGGGGTAAGCTTTTACAGGATAAAAATAATTGAAGCAGGGCATGTAACTTATAGCCAGGTACTAAAAGTAAACATTGGTAAGAACTTTGTAAATACGATAATCATTTATCCAAACCCGGTAAGTGATAACAGTATTGGTTTGCAAATGATCAATTTGCAAAAAGGAATTTATAGGATCACGTTAACCAATAAACTCGGTCAACAAATAGTAACTAAAGAAATAGACCATGCAGGTGGCTCGGCAACTGAAACAATTGTGTTGTCAAAAGTTCTTGCGGCAGGTGTTTACCAGCTAAGGTTGACAGATGGCAGCGGTATTAATATTATTCGCCAGGTAATAAAAAATTAAGAAACGGAATTTAAATAATTAAACAAAAGATTTTTAAAACTCAGAAAAGGAAACCTAACGGTGATGGACAAACGATAAATCAGTTAAGACGCGAAAAAGCAAAATCGAGGGCAAGGCGAATGACGCCGAATTTTGAATAAGTGAAAAAAATTTCCTGAAAAGTTTAAAATGAAAGAGGTTGCATATTTTGCACCCTCTTTTTTTTATTTGCATTAATTAAAAATTACATTTGCAAAACAAGAGTAGCCTGAAAAATTCATTTCTTCAAAGTACAAAAAATGCCTGTATGAATAAAAAGATTTTATGGTCGTCAGTTATAATTGCTTTTTTAATTTTTCTTTCTTGCCAAAATGTTTTTTCTTTTTCTATTATAAGAACTTCTGCAAATAAAGCAGAAACTAAAAACCCAACGTATCTTAAGGCATCCGTTTTTGTAAACATGTCTTCACGGGAATTTACTGATGTTACCGGCAGGAGGCTGAACTTCTTTCAAAAAATATATTTTAAAATAATCCAACGGCAAATAAAACGCGATCTCAAAAAAAATCCTGATCTTTTAATCACTGATTATTTTGATCAAAAAAAAGACAAATTCAAATTTGACATTCTTTGGTTTACCATTGCAGGGATTATAGGACCCCTCGGAGTATTGTTAGCCTACACTTCGCATCCAAAAAAAGCTTTAACAACGAGGAAGGACAGAATTAACTCAGCCTGGCTGGGCTTTTTATTCTGGATATTGTGGTTCGGATTTTTATTTGTTTTCTAGAATTCAATAAAAGATTCCTTACCATTTTCTCACCTGTTCACGATATTTTTTAGTTACCATTTATTAGTTGTGTATATTTTACATTCTAACCCAAACGCATTAAATTGCCGGTCTTTAACTCGTAATTAATGATAATTCATTTTTATTTAAGATATCATACGGAATTTGGACAGACTCTTTTTATTTCAGGTAATAATGATTTTTTAGGAAATAATATTTCTACTCAGGCAACTGAGTTATCATATTTTAATGAGGATTACTGGCATCTTAAAATTGAATTACCAAAAGATTTTGATGATGTTATTTTCTACAAATATTTTTTAAGAGATAAAGATGGCACCGAAATTTTTGATGGAGAAGAAAACCGGTCAATTGATTTATCTGTAATCAAAGTAAAAACGATTTCATTATTTGACGTATGGAACGCGGCATCTAACATAAGCAACGTTTTTTTTACACGCCCGTTCAATGAAGTTCTACTTTCACATGTTACAAAAATAAAACCGGGTCCTCCCATAAAAGGTACACATGAGTTTAGAGTTAAAGCGCCCTTGCTACAGCCAGGAGAAATCATTTGCATGTGCGGCTCTACTGAGAATTTGAAAAGCTGGAGCTCAACAGATCCAATTTTGTTTATACCAAAAAATAAGTGGTTTGTTGGTCGTGTGCATATAAGAGAAAATGAGTGGCCGGCATCTTATAAGTATGGCATTTATAATATTGATGAAAAAAAGCTGGTGCGCTTTGAAGATGGGGAAAATCGTCTTCTGCAAAAAAATGAAAATGAAACCTCGCTCACAATTATTCACGATGGTTTCGTACGATTTCCTTTTGTAAGCTGGAAAGGCGCAGGGGTTACCATTCCTGTTTTCAGCCTTCGTTCTTATAAAAGCTTTGGGGTGGGAGAATTTACCGATATACCTTTTCTTATAGACTGGGCAAAGCAAACGGGCTTGCAACTTATTCAATTACTGCCGGTGAATGATACCACTGCATTGCATACCTGGCACGACTCATATCCTTATGCGGCCATTTCTGCTTTTGCATTGCATCCATTATACATTAATCTTGAAAAAGTTGCGGGCAAAAAATTTGCGGATATTGTAAAGCCTCTAAAGAAAAAACAAAAGCAACTGAATGCACTTGCTGTTTTTGATTACGAACAGGTAATGAAATTCAAATGGTCTGTTCTCAAAGAATTGTACCTGGCATTAAAAGATGTTTTGAAAAATGATCTGGATTATTTTGAATTTTTTGAATTGAACCGTCATTGGCTCGTCCCTTACGCAGCATTTTCTTATCTGCGTAATAAACATAATACTCCTGATTTTAATAAATGGAAAAAGTATAAAGTTTATAATGAATCTGAGATTCAGAAATTGGTATCTTCTTCCCGGGCTCATTATGATGAGATTGCTTTTTTCTATTTTGTTCAATACCACCTTCATCTCCAAATGAAATCTGCAGTAGATTATGCCCACATGCAAAAAATAGTTTTAAAGGGAGATATTCCAATCGGAATTCATCGTAATGGTTGTGATGCATGGGCAAATCCATCTTTGTATAACATGAATGAGCAATCTGGAGCGCCACCCGATGACTTTGCCGTAAAAGGGCAGAACTGGTCATTCCCAACTTATAATTGGGATAAGATGAAAGAAGATGGATTTAAATGGTGGCGTCATCGTTTTGACCAGATGAGTAATTATTTTGATGCTTTTCGGATTGATCATATTCTTGGTTTTTTTCGAATATGGAGTATTCCCTTACATGCAGTTGAAGGTATTTTAGGAAGGTTTGTTCCCGCTATTCCAATTGACATTTCAGAGTTTCACAACAACAATATCTGGTTTGACTATGCTCGTTATTGCAAGCCATTTATTACCGATGAGATTCTTGGCTGGATATGTAATGGCAATGCGAATTATATAAAAGAACATTTCGTGGAAACTTCTTCATATCAACATTACAGGCTCAGGGATCAATTCAATACTCAACAAAAAGTAGCGCAATATTTTGAACAAAATTATTTTGAAGGTGGTGATGAAATAAAACACTGTCTTTTTGATTTGATAAGCAATGTTATTCTTATTGAAGAAGAAAATTCAGGCGGACATAAATATCATTTCAGAATAGAGATGAGAAATACTTCTTCGTTTCAACAATTGGAATACAATACAAAAGAGCAACTACAAGAATTGTATATTAATTATTTTTATCACAGGCAGGATGATTTTTGGAGAAAGGAAGCTTTGAAAAAATTACCACAATTGAAGCGCAACACAAATATGCTTATTTGTGGAGAAGATCTTGGAATGGTTCCTCATTGTGTGCCGGAAGTAATGAGAGAGCTTGGTATCCTCAGTCTTGAAATTGAGCGAATGCCAAAAAATCCAGAAACTGAATTTTTTCATCCCAAAGAGTCTCCATACCTGGCAGTTGTAGCTCCATCGACACATGATATGAGTACGATTCGGGGATGGTGGGAAGAAGACAGGCGTAAGACACAACACTTTTATAATTTTATGTTGGGCCATTACGGGCAGGCGCCTTATTATTGCGAACCCTGGATTAATAAAGAAATAGTACTGCAACACTTGTATTCACCTGCAATGTGGAGCGTTTTTCAATTACAGGATTTGCTGGGAATGAATGGAAAAATCCGTCGTGAAAATCCAAATGATGAAAGAATTAATATTCCCTCAGACCCAAATCATTTCTGGCAATACCGCATGCACATTAATCTTGAAGATTTACTGAAAGAAAATGAGTTTAATGAAGAGATAAAAAAATATGTAATAGAGAGTGGGAGAAATAACCCTAATCCCTAAAGGGGAACTACGATGCAGGTAAAATACAAATCAATAAATCTTCCTTTCAAGTATCCCTTTACAATCGCAAGAGGAACCAAAACGCACCAGCCATCGCTTCTCACAGAACTCGAATATTTTGGAATCAAAGGGTATGGAGAGGCTCCTGCAATTAGCTATTATAATATTACAGTTGAAAAAATGATTGCAGATCTGGAGGCAAAAAAAACTTTTATTGAAAAATTTGCATTTACACATCCTGAAAGATTCTGGCACTACCTCCATCATCTTTTTCCTCAAAACCCGTTTTTAGTTTGTGCGCTTGATATAGCAGGCTGGGATTTATATGGCAAGCTTAAAAAGAAGCCATTGCATGTTTTATGGAATGGTGATATTTCAAAGAATCCAATCTCAGATTATACCATTGGTATTGATACAATTGAAAACATGGTGCGTAAAATGAAGGAAATGCCATGGCCAATTTATAAAATAAAATTAGGTACTGATAACGATGTTGAAATTATTACTGAATTAAGAAAACGCACATCTTCAATTTTAAGAATTGATGCAAATGCAGCATGGAAGCCTGATGAAGCATTAGATAAAATAAAAGCTTTTGAAAAGCTTTCTGTCGAATTTATTGAACAACCTTTAGCGAAAGGCGATTGGGAAGGAATGAAATTTTTATACAAAAATTCTCCACTGCCGCTTATTGCTGATGAAAGTTGTGTAGCTGAACAGGATGTTGAAAAATGTTATGAGCATTTTCACGGAATAAATATTAAGCTTACTAAATGCAGCGGAATAACTCCTGCGCTTCGTATGATATCCAAAGCCCGTGAACTTAATATAAAAGTGATGGCTGGCAGTATGAATGAAACTTCTATTGGTACGGCCGCTATTGCGCAACTCCTGCCATTGCTTGATTATGTAGATATGGATGGGCCGTTACTTCTTGCGGAAGATGTAGCCGATGGCGTAAAGTTTGATAATGGAAAAATAATTTACAATAACCTTAATGGCATTGGTGTATCAGTACCGCCGTTTTAAAGGCCTTGTCTGGTGAAGGTTGTGTCTTCTCTCCATTGGAGAGGGGCTTGGGGGTGAGGCCATAAAACTTTTTTTGTTACAATAACATTTCATCCTTTACTTTGTATCAATAATGAATCAAATAATACACATACACCATCATCATTTTTTACCTGAGGGTAAGCTATGTTGATTAGTATGTATCGAAACATATTTTCAAAAAAAGGCTTACTGAAAAGTGAGCCTTTTTTAATTTAAAAATAGAATGATGCTTAAAATAGCAGTGCAGAAATCAGGAAGGTTGTATGACTCCTCTTTGCAGCTTTTAAAAGAATGTGGTATTGAAATTAATAATGGCAACAGGCAACTGAAAGCTGTAGGTTTTAATTTCCCCGTAGAAATTTATTTTTTAAGAGACGATGATATTCCTCAATATGTTTTTGACAATGTGGCTGATGTGGGATTTGTTGGTGAGAACGTTGTGCATGAAAAAAATAAAGATATTGAAGTGGTCAGTAAATTGAATTTTGGCCGTTGCAGGTTAAGTATTGCGGTCCCAAAAAATATGAACTATACAAGTGTAGAGGATTTGCAAAATTTAAAAATTGCAACATCGTATACAACACTCCTCCAAAATTTTTTGGATAGAAAAAAAGTAAAAGCTGAGATCCATGAAATAAGCGGTTCTGTTGAAATAGCCCCGGGTATTGGACTTGCGGATGCTATTTGCGATTTGGTAAGCAGCGGAAGCACACTCTTTACCAATGGTTTAAAAGAAGTAGAAGTTGTTCTTAACTCAGAAGCCGTATTAATTGCCAATAAAAATTTATCAGGGGAGAATAAAAAAATTCTTTCCAAATTATTATTGCGAATCGATGCAGTGAGAGCTGCTAAAAACAATAAATATATTTTACTGAATGCACCCAATTCTCAGTTGAAAAATATTGCTTCAATTTTACCTGGTATGAAGAGCCCTACAATTGTTCCGCTTGCTGAAAGTGGCTGGAGCAGTGTGCAGAGTGTGGTAAACGAAACTGATTTTTGGGAAATAATTGAAAAGTTACAATCATTTGGAGCCGAAGGAATTCTTGTGGTTCCAATAGAAAAAATGATTCTTTAAATCTTACAATGAACACACTTATTATAAATCCTCCGCGGGAACAATGGGCCGAATTAATTAAAAGGCCGCAATTGGATTCTAAAAACCTTGATGATACTGTTTTGGAAATTATCAATACAGTAAAACAAAATGGTGATGAGGCCGTAAAAAATTATTCTTTCCAATTTCATGGTTTTAAACCGGATAATTTATGGGTTACTCCTGCTGAAATAAAAGCTTCTTCAAAAGCAATAAGCAAGGATTTAAAAAAAGCAATATTAATTGCAAAAAAAAATATAGAGAAGTTTCACAAGCAACAAAAAGAAAAAGTAAAAAAAATTACAACTACTTCAGGAATTACATGCTGGCGTAAAAGCGTGCCTGTTGAGAAGATTGGTTTATACATACCGGGTGGGAGAGCTCCTTTATTTTCTACACTTTTAATGCTGGCCATTCCCTCAAAAATTGCGGGCTGCAAAAATATTATAGTAACGACACCTGCGCAAAATAACGGGAATGTAAATGATGTGATCTTGTATGTTGCCGGTATTCTTGGCATTACCAATATTTACAAAGGTGGAGGCGCTCAGGCAATTGCTGCTATGGCTTATGGTACGCAAACTATCCAAAAAGTAGATAAGATTTTTGGGCCGGGAAACCAGTATGTTACCTGTGCAAAAAAATTAGTGA
>JBDTYU010000245.1:0-3341 GCA_040005535.1 Ginsengibacter sp.
GGATGCAAATCGACCAGGCGAAGCAGGAAGCCCAGGAGAAGCGCGAGCGGCTGATTCAAGTCACCGGCGGTCCAATGCCTTATGAACGGTTCACACTTGATCAGTTCGAAATAATCTCCGGCAACGAGGAGGCTTTATCTTTTGCAAAGAAACTTGATCTGCAATTGGATATTGCTCAATCATATATTGGCCTCGGAAATACTTACTATAAAAATGGTAATTATCACGAAGCACTGAATGCTTATAAAAATGTACAATCTACTGCCAATCAAAATAATTTAAAGAAAGAATTGAGAGATGCCTACCAGGGGCTTGCGTTAACTTATGCAGGACTTAAAAATTATGGAAATGCTTTCCTTTATCAAACTATGTTTACCAACATAAAGGATACTTTATTTAATTTGGACATTGCTCAAAAGGTTAGTACACTGCAAACAAATTTTGAGATCCAAAAAAAGCAGGCGCAGATTGATATACTTACTAAAGACAAAGCGCTGCAGCAACTTGAATTGAAAAAACAAAGGATTACCAGGAATGCCCTTATCGGAGGATTAATTTTAATTTTAATAATTGCATTTATCACATTAAGAGATAACAGGAATAAAATAAAAACCAATAAAATACTTGATAGCCAAAAGGTTGAAATTGAAAATTTATTATTAAATATTTTACCTACAGAAGTAGCACAGGAGCTTCGCAAAACCGGTTTTGCCACCCCAAAATATTATGAAAGAGCATCTGTTCTGTTTACAGATTTTAAAAGCTTTACAAAGCTTGTAGATTCTCTTACACCACAGGAAATAGTATCTGAATTAAATGCCTGCTTTATCGGGTTTGACGATATCATTGAAAAATATAATCTCGAAAAGATAAAGACAATTGGCGATTCATATATGTGTGCCGGTGGCATATCTTCTGTTGATGACTTGCATCCCATTAATATAGTAAAAGCAAGCCTGGAAATTCAAAAATTTATAGGGATGAGAAATGAAAAAAGAAAGGAAATGGGAATGGGTTCATGGGATGTAAGAATCGGCATTAATATAGGACCAGTAGTTGCAGGGGTAGTGGGAAGAAAAAAATATGCGTATGATATCTGGGGTGGTACGGTTAATATTGCCAGCAGGATGGAAAGTAACGGAGAGCCGGGCCGGGTGAATGTTTCAGCAGCCACCTATGAATTAATAAAAGATAAATATGCCTGCACTTACCGGGGAAAAATATTTGCAAAAAATATTGGTGAGATTGACATGTATTATGTAGATCATGAAATTGATAATATTGCAAGCCTTGAATCTGTTAATTAAGGCAATTAACCTCTTCACACATTTCCTGTGTAGGAAATGGAATTCCGGAAGCCTGTACCCACCGGCCCTGCACTAAGCGAAAGCAGAAGAATTTACCATTAGATTTTTTTTGTTTGCATTTGCAATTTGAATTTATAGTTCCAGTTGATATTGGCTCTTGCTCCAAAATAATAACTGCATTTTGCTTTTTAGGCATAGCTTTATTTCCAGCTCTTTTTTTTGTGGCTGTTTTTTCAGGCATTCTTTTTTTTGGTGCAGTTTTCTTTGATGTAGTTTTCTTTTTTCCAGTTTTTCTCGCAGCCTTGTTTTGGCTTACTTTTTTTGAGACCATGATATTTATGGATTTAAATTAAGAGTGCTTATATAATGAAATTGCAAAGCATTCGGATCATGAAGTATTTTAGTAATATCAAAAACTAATGGTTTATTCCCGCCTACTTTATTTGCATCAAGCCGGACTATCTTCTCAATATTAAAAACCGATGATTCATCAGGATCTGTCGGAAAATCAGCCGGCATAAAAAGCAATCCCTTATTATTTTTCTGTCTTTCAGGCAATTCAAGCACGAAAATATTCTTTTCTTTTTTTAGAGATAACTCGGTGTCAAATGTTATTAAATTGTCTTCAATATTTATTATTCCAAAATAACAAGGCGCAATACCTGTAACATCCCCGTGCCCATTGTGCTTTAATGCAAAAAAAATAGCAGCAGGAGTATTGACAGGAAAGGATTTTCCATTTTTATTGGTTAACGAAAAAGTAAACTCATATTTTAATAAATACAAATCCTGTGAATAGCCATCAACTTCCCAATAAGGAACATTAGAGATTTTAGTACTGTCATTTAATTCTGTATACTCAAGCAGATTATTCTTTTCAACGAATTTTTCCCGAAATGATGAAACATATATTTCTATTTTGTTTGCTTTTTGCGTAACAGGCTTATTAAAATAAGAACCAGGTCCAATACCGGGAATGTCTTTCAGAAAATTACTATTCACGTCCTTTTCAAAACTGAACAATGTTTTTTGTTCCATGCAAGATGATAGTGCAAGAACGTTTGAAATAAAAGTTATGGCGAGTATAATTTTATAATTTGACATTGCTCATATTATTATAAGTTGCGCCAAAGTATATCCTGTTAACATCGTTATTAGGATGAAGCGGATATTTAAGCATTGTATGTATGATCTCCTGAAGACCAAATACTCTGCCCTTATTATTACGAAGAGATCCTATAATACCTGCATCAACAGCATATCCCTGGCCTAAAAATATTTTTAGATTATAAGCTGATGTATTGAATGCAGGTGTTAATTGATTTCTTCGCTTAGGCATAGTGGAATCTTCAACATTATAATCCGGCAGGTTAATGCCGATAAGATTAGAAAGCTCATACAGCAAAGGCGAATAACCTGTAAACTGGTCAAAGCTTAATTCGGCATTATTGTAATTTTTGTGATTGTGCACATAAATGCCGAAGCCCCCGGTCCACCATCTGTCAAAATTATCAGCCAGCGGAAATAAATTGAAAGGAGGCGCCCCGTCGTTATAATAATTTATGCTTACGTCAGGCGTTGAGAGTGTAACAGAACCATCTATTTGGTTATAATGATGATTATTAAAAATTAAATTTGTGCTTAAATATGCAGCATATCCTTTTGATGAAGCAACATTGTAATACCCGCCGGTATTGATGGTTTTAAAAAATTTAGTGTAAGAAAGATTTTTCCCCCAGCTAAATCCAAAGCTAAAGGAATTTATAAAATCTACCTGCACATCAGTTAAAAGCGGATTAAGATTACTGCCTAATGAATTGGTGTAGATTGATAAAGAAGGCCCATAATTAATCGTAAAGTTCTTTCTATAAACCCCACTAATTATAAAGGCGCTGTATACCCGGATACCCGGAAACCGTTGAGACTTGCCATAAATAAAATTAATATTGCAGCCAAAATTGAAATACCCATTATATTTCCAGTTCGGCTGAGCAACAGCCGGCGCAACAACAGAAAAAAACAAAAAGACTAAAA
>JBDTYU010000246.1:0-5265 GCA_040005535.1 Ginsengibacter sp.
TTTGAAATCACTTTCTTCCATTGCCGGATTTTCTACGGTAAACAAACGATCGTACAATCTTACTTCGGCATGGGCGGCATGTTGCACACTCAGCCAATGAATGGTACCTTTCACTTTTAGGTTACTGGTATCGTGGCCACTTTTACTTTCAGGAAAATATGTACAATGAATTTCTGTTACATTATCTGCAGCATCTTTTATAAAACCATCGCAGCGAATAATGTAGGCGCTCTTCAATCTTACCATCATACCGGGTGCAAGCCTGAACCATTTTTTTTCCGGCACTTCCATAAAATCTTCCCGTTCTATCCAAAGCTCTTTTGAAAATGAAACAAGGCGTGTATTAACAGGATCATTCGGCAAATTTTCAGTCGTTAATTCTTCTGTTTTATTTTCATCATAATTATCAATAACAAGTTTTACCGGATAAAGAACCGTCATTACACGATAAGCGCTTGTATTCAACTCTTCTCTTATACAAAATTCCAGCAGGCTGATGTCTATAAGATTATCTCTTTTTGCAACACCAATCTTTTCGCAGAATATTCTTATGCTTGACGCAGTATAACCTTTACGCCTAAACGCAGAAATGGTAGGCATACGGGGATCGTCCCAACCAGAGACATGACCATCATTCACCAGCTCAAGCAATTTGCGTTTACTCATAACCGTATAGGTCATATTGAGCCGGGCAAATTCATATTGATGTGAAGGAAAAATTTCCAGGTTATGAATATACCAGTCGTATAACGGACGATGGGGAATGAATTCCAATGTGCAAATACTGTGTGTAATGTGCTCAATACTGTCACTCTGCCCATGGGCAAAATCGTACATCGGGTAAATTACCCAATTGTCAGCGGTACGATGGTGATGTGCATATTTGATGCGATACATAATCGGGTCACGCATGTGCATATTCACAGAAGTCATGTCAATCTTTGCCCGCAACACTTTTTCACCATCTAAGAATTTTCCGTTCTTCATCTGTTCAAAAAGAAAAATATTTTCTTCAATGCTCCTGTTGCGATATTCATTTTCTATGCCGGGTTCTGTTGGAGTTCCTTTCTCTGCAGCAATTTTTTCAGGGCTGCTGTCATCAACATAAGCAAGTCCTTTATGGATAAGCTTTACAGCGAGATCATACAATTCATCAAAATAATCACTGGTATAAAATTCATTAGCCCAATTAAATCCCAGCCACTTCACATCGTACTTGATACTGTCGACGTATTCAGTTTCTTCAGTTTCAGGATTGGTATCATCGAAACGAAGATTGGTTGTACCACCGTATTTTTGTGTAAGGCCAAAATTGAGACAAATACTTTTTGCATGGCCGATATGCAGATGCCCGTTTGGCTCGGGAGGAAACCTCGTTAAAATATTTTTAAACCGGCCCTTACTAATATCTTCTTCAATTATTTCTTCAATAAAATTCAAACTTTTTTCTTCAGTCATTCTTTCTATTTTTTAATCTCATTCCAACCCCCACAGCATCTTTCGACCCATCGATTTGCCAGGGAAGGCTACGCGAAGAAGTGGGGCATTTCTATTGACCATTGACTATTGACCAATTTGTTTTAGTAAACCATAATAGCTAACTGTCAGCCATAGACGCAGCAATAATCTCTGCTATATCCAGCACCTTTACGGTATCTTCTTTTTCATTAAGCTTTACTCCATCGGTAAGCATGGTGTTACAAAACGGGCAAGCCGCAGCGATAACACCGGCACCGGTTTCAAGCGCTTCTTTTGTCCTTTCGTTATTGATCCTTGTATCTCCTTTTTCTTCCTCTTTCCACATTTGTGCTCCGCCTGCACCGCAACACAATCCATTGCTTTTGCATCGTTTCATTTCTACCAGCTCTATATCCAACGATTCCAAAACTTTCCTGGGTGCTTCATAAATATTATTAGCTCTGCCCAGATAACAACTGTCATGATAGGTAATTTTTTTTCCTTTAAATCCACCTTCCTCTTTCAATTTTATTTTGCCATCATCAATAAGCTGTTGTAGAAATACTGAATGATGCATTACTTCATAATTGCCACCTAAAACAGGGTATTCATTTTTAAAAATATTAAAACAATGAGGACAAGCAGTTACAATTTTTTTTATATTATAACCATCCAGCACCTGTATATTCTGATATGCCATCATCTGGAACATAAATTCATTTCCGGCACGACGGGCGGGGTCTCCCGTGCACATTTCTTCTTTCCCCAGTATGGCATAGCTCACGCCAACTTTATCCAGTATTGTTGCAAAAGCTTTAGTAATTTTTTGTGCCCGCTGATCAAAACTTCCGGCACAGCCAACCCAAAACAAAACTTCCGGTGTTTTACTTTCCATCATCATTTCTGCCATGGTTGGTACATGCATCATTAATACATTTTAATGAGCTAAAATACAACAAACAATTTTGTTGATTAATCGCAGGTGCAAAGGTTTAAAACTTATTTTTGCGACTATCTTAAAATTTAAGTGAAGCTTATAGATAAAATAAAAAACTGGGAACAATGGCCGTTCAAAATTTTATATGCGCCCATTGCGCCGGTATGGTTATGGTACATCATCCGCTCACGGGCAGTTTGGTTTTTTACGCCCAGCAATCCCAGGCTTACATTTGGCGGCATGGAAGGAGAGCCCAAGAAAGAAATGCATGACCTGCTTCCTGAAAATTTGTGTCCCGCTTTTTTTAATGTAAATCCGTCGAAAGATTTTTCTCATGTATTAGCCCAAATGAAAGAGCATGTAATTAATTTTCCGTTGATTGTAAAACCAGAAGTTGGAGGCCAGGGTATTTTATTCAGAAAAATTAATACAGAAGGGGAGCTAAAAAATTATCATAATCAGGTACCCGTTGAATATTTTGTTCAGCAATTAATTGAATATCCATTGGAAGTAAGTCTGTTTTATTATCGTTATCCAAATGAACCAAAGGGCGCCATAACCGGTTTCTTACAAAAGATTCCGATGCAGGTAATTGGAGATGGAGAGCATACTTTGGAAGAATTGATTTTGATGAATTCCAAGTCTGAAAAAAGAATAGATGAATTAGTTCTTAAACACAAACACAATTTTAAAAAAATATTATCCAAAGGTGAAAAGTATATGCTGAGTTATGCAGCCAATCATAACAGGGGCGCCCGCTTTATTGATCTTAAAAATGAAATTGATGAAAATATGGTAAGTATCCTTGATGAAATAAGTAACTCAGTCAACGATTTTTTTTATGGGCGTTACGATATCATGTGCAGTTCTCTGGAGGAATTAAAACAGGGAAAAAAATTTGTAATACTCGAATACAACGGCTGTGGTGCAGAGCCCAATCATTTTTATGATACAGGCTATACACTTACAGGAGCGTGGAAAGAAATTTTAAAACACTGGAGAATACTTTATGAAATAAGCAGGCAAAATAACAAATCAGGAATTGCTTATTGGCCGCTTCTCAAAGGCATTCGTTTTATAATTGCCACAAAAAAACATTATAAAAAAATTAAGGCTGCAGATAAGATTATTCCCTAAAATTTTATCATCTTACCATTCAAAATAAAATTTTTATGGCCTTGAAAAGTTTATTGCCCTTACTGTTTTTGATTTCTCCGGCAATTCATGCACAAAAATATACGCCCACAGATGAGGGGAGCAAAGTTCATTTTACCATAAAAAATTTTGGAATTAAAACGGGCGGTGATCTTAGCGGCATGAAAGGTGAAATTTATTTTTTTACAACCGATCTTGCTGCATGCCGTTTTAATGTAACCGTTGATGCAGCTACTGTTGATACGGAAAACGGAAGCCGCGACAAGCATTTAAAAGAAAGTGAGTATTTTGATGTGGAGAAATTCCCGGTTATTTCTATTGCTTCCACTAAGATTGATAAAACCAATAAAACAGAATCAGGCTTTTATTTTTTTACCGGCAATCTTACTATGCATGGAATTACGAAACCGCTTACATTTCCATTTCACCTTGAAAAAATTAATGATACTTATTTATTTACCGGGGACTTTGAAATCAACCGGCTCGATTATGAAGTTGGCGATAAAAGTGCTGTGTTAAGTAACACCGTAAACGTATCTTTATCAGTATTGGCAAAGAAGAGTTAATGCACTTTTATGGGTCTTGTAAAAGTTTTTTTTTGGGGCATGATGGTGAGCTTCCTGGGCTCACTGCCATTAGGAACACTGAATGTTGCAGCCATGCAAATAAGTGTTCAGGAAAGCATTGGCAATGCAATTTATTTTTCCCTTGGCTCTCTTGTAACTGAAATGATCTACGTACGCATTTCTCTTGTAGGCATCAACTGGATCCGCAAACAAAAAGTTTTATTTAAATGGATGGAATGGATTACACTTGGCATTGTGGTGGCCCTGGCTGCGGGTAGTTTTATTGCGGCTACGCATGAGCATCATGCAAAAAATATAATGCTCAATAACAATATGCATCGTTTTTTGCTTGGGCTATTGCTTAGTTCCATCAGCCCGATGCAAATTCCTTTTTGGTTTGGCTGGAGCACTGTTTTGTTTGCAAAAAAAGTTTTACAGCCAAAAAATTCTTTTTATAATTTATACATAGTTGGTATAGGCCTCGGCACCTTAATGGGTAATTGCGTTTTTATTTTTGGCGGTAGATACATTGTAGAGAAACTCAATGCCAATCAAAATATTTTGAACTGGGTTATCGGTGGCATATTTGCATTAACAGCCATCATTCAATTCATTAGAATTCTTTTACATAAAGATGCAGTGGAGAAGATGCAAAAGATGTGATGGGTGAATTTAGTTTATTAGTTTATTGGTTTATTAGTTTACTTGTTTAATTGTCTATTGTTTATTGCCATGCCAACTGCCCGCTGCTTATTTAGTAAACATTTTATTGGCGATATCTGCATCATGTCCATAAATATCATTTCGAAAATTGAGTTTACCATTTTCGTCTACCCATGCCGTATAGTATGTGATAAAAACAGGAACGGGATTTTTCACTGCAACAAATTGTTCGTCACCGCTGTTCATAGATTCATTTATTTTTTCTTCAGTCCATTGCGAATCATCTTTTAAAAGATAATCTGCAAGCTTCTCCGGCTCACTAAGACGTATGCAGCCATGACTATATGCACGAACATCCTTACTGAAAAGACTTTTCGCAGGAGTATCATGAAAATAAATATTGAAGCTGTTTGGGAATAAAAATTTTACTTTTCCCAATGAATTTTTCTCCCCGGGTTTTTGCCTTATAACCGGTAAGCCATTGTT
>JBDTYU010000247.1:0-5364 GCA_040005535.1 Ginsengibacter sp.
CCGGGAACGTCTGGAGAAATGGATTCGTACAGCGTAATCCCCGCATAACCAAAAGCCCGGTTTGTTACTAACGAATTGTAACCGGCAGTAGACCTGGTAAGTTTTATTTGCAATTGCATCCATGCATTAGCCACATCTGAGGGATATTTTTTATTTCCGGGATGGTAATCATTTTTTCTGCAATTAGAAAGCATCATGACAATTAGAATGGACAGTATGAGTTTTAGTTTCATAAAAAAGATTTATTGTTAAAAATATTTTTGAATCTTAAAATTAGAAGCCAACAGGGCTTTAACGTAACCAGAATGTATAGTTGGTTGTTATGCTTTGTACCTGTATTGTTTCAATGTACGGATAACAGACCTTCTGTAATTGCTAATTATGTTTTTCATTTGGCGAAAACATTTAATTCATTTTATGCTGAACATTCTGTTACAAATACCGAAAGTGAAGAAAAGAAAATACTTCGTTTACACATTGCCGTGATGACCGCAACAGTTATAAAAAGTGGATTGCAATTATTAGGTATTTCAGCTCCGGAGAGAATGTAAGTCAGTATCTATTATGAGAAACAGCGTTGCTGCCTTATGACAATTGCCCCTCAATGACCAATAACTCAATGACTAATGATGTTCGGCTAACACAACAACTTTAAACAAACTGCGTTTACCTTTGGCAGTTATATTATCTTGAAAGTGTTGATTACGGTTCTATAAATAGTTTTAAACATTTAAAAATGTATATTTGCAATCAATTATATACTCCTACTTAGCAGACTGGATAATCTTCCCACAGGTAAAAGCTCATCAGGTCATAGGTTTTGAGCATATTCGAAACAGGCTTTCAAAAATCACGACGATCAAGGGAAGTTATCATTTACATTAAAATATTAGATTTTGAATTTTAAAGAATTGCATTTAATTGCGCCAATATTAAAGGCGTTAGAAACAGAGGGCTATACTACGCCCACACCTATCCAGGAGCAAGCGATACCCGATGTACTTAAAGGAAAAGATTTATTGGGGTGCGCTCAAACAGGCACAGGTAAAACAGCAGCATTTGCCATCCCCATTTTGCAAAATTTATTTTTGCAAAAAAATCATGAAGTTAACAACAACGACATTAAAGCCCTTATACTTACACCAACACGTGAGCTGGCCATTCAAATAGATGAGAGTTTTGCATCTTATGGTAAACATACAGGCCTAAGGCATTTGGTTGTTTTCGGAGGTGTATCACAATACCATCAAACAAATGAATTGCGCAGAGGTGTTGATATACTAATTGCCACGCCAGGCAGATTACTTGACCTCGTAGCGCAAAGATTTATTAACCTGCAGCATATAAAAATGTTTGTCCTTGATGAGGCAGATCGCATGCTCGATATGGGCTTTATTAACGACGTTAAAAAAATCATTGCAAAGCTCCCTGTTAAAAGACAGACATTATTTTTTTCTGCAACTATGCCCCCGGAAATTTCAAGGCTTTCAGCTTCCATACTAACGAACCCGGTAAGAGTAGAAGTAACCCCGGTTTCATCAACTGCAGAGAATGTTGACCAGTCAGTTTACCTGGTTGAAAAAAATGATAAGCGTCAGTTGCTAATTCATCTTTTAAAAGATAATGCAATACAAAGCGCTTTAGTGTTTACAAGAACAAAACACGGCGCTGATAAAATTGCAAAAGAATTATATAGGGCCAGAATAAGCGCCGATGCTATTCATGGAAATAAAACCCAATCTGCACGGCAAAATGCTTTAAATAATTTCAAGAGCGGAAAAATTCGTGTACTGGTTGCTACAGATATTGCGGCACGCGGCATTGATGTGGATGACTTGAGCCATGTAATTAATTTTGAGTTGCCGAATATACCGGAGACTTATGTGCATCGCATCGGCCGTACAGGCAGAGCAGGCGCATCAGGGATCGCTTTGTCTTTTTGTGATATGGAAGAAAGAGAATTTTTACGTGACATCCATAAATTGATAGAGCAGACAATTCCTGTAATAGAAGATCATCCTTACGCAAGTACTATGCAATTTGTTCAAACCCCGGTCACTCAAAAAAATCCTCTTTCCCGCAAACCCGCATCGCACAGTGGTTTTAGAAAAGCGAGAAGCTGGTCTCAGGGAAGAGGAAGATAGTGGCCCCTAAAAGAATAAATCATAGTTCATTAATTCCATTTCAATATTTTTCTTAATTGCAGGAATAATTATTTTGTTTTAATTTAATAAGCAAAATAAATTATTATGGGAACTAAAGATAAACGGGTCGATGACTATATTTCAAAGTCTGCGGAGTTCGCAAAACCTATTTTACTACATTTAAGAAGTTTAGTTCACGCTGCCTGTCCTCATATTGAGGAAACAATTAAATGGAGCTTTCCTCATTTCGATTATAAAGGAATGTTATGCAGTATGGCGGCTTTTAAACAACATTGTGCATTTGGTTTCTGGAAAACTGCTTTACTGAAAGATGCGAAGGAAATGATTGGAAAAAACGAGTATGCAATGGGGCATTTGGGTAAAATCACAAGCCTGAAAGATCTTCCGCCCGATAAACAAATTACAGCATGGATAAAAGAAGCTGTGAAATTAAATGATGATAATGTAAAGTTACCTGAAAGAAAAAAAGACGCATCGAAAAAAGAAATTGAAATTCCGGATGCTTTGCAAAAAGCTTTGAATAAAAACAAAACTGCTGCTACAACATTCAGCAATTTCAGCCCTTCGCATAAGTATGAATACCTGGAATGGATTACCGAAGCAAAAACTGAAGAGACTCAAAATAAAAGAATCACTCAAACTATTGAATGGCTAATGGAAGGGAAATCGAGAAACTGGAAGTATGTGAGGAAATAAGTTGAAGAGTTACATTATTGCATCTTCTGCCGGCAGGCAGATTCTTGAAAAAAACATCATTCTTTTAGCAAAAAAATCTCACTTATAAATTCCACCAATACGTAAACTTCAACACGAGAGCACGATTACGCAAAGAAAATGGAGCGGGAAAATAATTATCAGTATAAACTAAAAAGAAATCGGACGCAGGTTTATACCGCCATTGAAAGCGGGTGTTGAGGTTGATATTTTTTAATTGATTGTTATATTGTATAAATGTTGTGAAGAATAATGTGTTGGTAATGGTAACATCAACCCGCGGGCCGATGAGCCAGAAATTAGTTATACTCCAGGGTTGTGGCAGATCAATATGATTATAACTTGTACTTAAAGTAATACTTACATAAGGTTGAAAACGATAACCAACATCACCTGAAATATTAAAGCGTGTTCCATTTTGATAATAGCCGCCAAAGCGTGTGGAGAAGAAGTACGTGAATAATTTTTGTGGTTTTGAAAAATAATCGGTGCCAAATGCATTCCAGCGATGTTCGCTGCCACGTGCAAGCGTGTCTTTGTTAGAATTAGTTGGATCAAATGGAAGTAATAATTGCACATAATCATGCGCTACCCAAACATCACCTGTGCTTTGATTGCGAAAATTGACACCATAAGAAAGGAAAGTTTCATTATCCGTTTGATAAAATGACTTATTGAAATAATAAGTAGAACTTAGCTTAGGCCCGTGGCTTAAAACAGGACCAGCTTTTGTGAAAAATAACCTGCTTACCTGCGGATTGATCTTTATATAATTATTGCGAGGCACATAACCTACTTCGGCCATATAGTTTTCCCCAACATATTCATGTTGCCAGGCTACTATCCATTTTTTTCCGGTGTATTGAAGATTAGCTGCGTGAACAAGATCACCTCCTGATTTCCCGGGACTAAAAGATTTTACAAACATTGCTTTGCCGCGCCAAAGATTATTTGCTGAAGCAAGATTATATTCTAGCCCAAGATTTCGATTGTATTGTGAATACAAGGGATTTGTTGAATCACCCTTTGCCGGATCGTAATTGATAGATTGTTTGTTCACAAACATGAACCTGATATTGGAACGTGAGAACAGTCGCCTTTGTAATGCGATCACTGCAAAATTTTGCGCAGGTAAACCTGTTTCATCAACATGTTTTGTTTGCATTTCCATTACACCGATACGCCAGTCTTTATTAAGATTGCCACTTAATCGCACACCAAAATTTATAGGTACTCCTAATCCAACTCTGCGGGAAAAGAACGGGCGAATTGTTGGATAACCAAAATTTGAAAAAAGGTCAGCATTCTCTAAAAAGAATTGTCTTTTCTCGGGAAAGAATAATTCATAACGGTCAAGATTTGTTACCTGTTTATCAACTTCTACCTGTGAAAAATCCGGGTTAACCGTAAGGTCTAAATTGAGAGATGATGTAATAGCGATCTTTGCATCAGCTCCAATATCTTTACGATAATCTATTGGTGTTTTATGCTCATAATCTTTTGTAAGGCCAGCCAATGCATAAGGAATAAAAGAGATATTAGAGCCGGCATCGGGTGGCGGTTCATCCCACACTAAATTACCTGTATATGCAAGAGATGCAGTGGGGAATTGCCTTGGAACCGGTGCCCACGCTGATTTTTCTGCTACAGTAATATCCAAACGGCTAAAGTTAATGCCCCAGTTAGTGATGCCTTTTTTATAGCGGATTGTTTTAAAAGGAATTGCTGCTTCAAAGACCCATTTGTCAGTATAATTTTTTACAACGGAAACCCATTTGTTATCCCAGTTAAGATCAGCGCTTCCCCCTTCATACAACATGCCATCCCATTGAGCACCGGCAGCGTTTGCGCCAAATGTAAAACCATTGGTACGGTCATCAAAAGGATCAATGAAAAAAATAAAATTATCGTTCTTACCAAAGTTAAAATCACGCCGAAGCGATTCAACCATATAAGGCCCCGGCTTTACCAGGTAACAGTTTACAATGATGTACAGGTTTTGTGCATCATATGTCATACGCACATCTGTGGGCACGTGCGCATGGCTGGTATCCATTGGAAATACCATAAAAAAATTCTTTGCCACTTCAGCATCATGCCATGCCTGCTCATTCATTACACCATCAACCCTAACAGCAGAAGTAGCTTTATGAATATGCAATTGATAAGCAGTATTTTTTTTCTGCGCCGTTGATAAAATACTTATTAAACAGAAATAAAAAAGGAAAGCGTATCTCAAAACAGCAATCGTTTATTGTACCTGGAATGGCACTCAAATTAGTTATTGTGTGGTATATATATCATAATAACCTAAAGAATTTTTCTAATGGAAGAAAAGAATTTTTTTGTCCTTACTTCGCATAATCCATCTCAAAATCACCCTTAATCCTTTCCATTGAAGGATTAAAATATCCAAATTTTAAATCCGGGAATTCTTCTTTAATTAATTGCATCATTTGTTTAATGCCCATACATTCGCCGGTAT
>JBDTYU010000248.1:0-4332 GCA_040005535.1 Ginsengibacter sp.
TTTATGGTCATTGTTACGACTTTATTCGTAGGCAATATACGAGTTTGTTCGTAACATTAAAAAAAATTTTTGATGAATGGTTACTATGAGTTGAAAAAAACTTTGTGGGATAATTTTTTTAATAAGGTTCACTTAGAGATTTTAATACTAGAATGATTTTGTTTTGATGATTTTACAAGTTAAGTTCGTTGTTTCAAGTTCTATAAATAACGAATGAAAACAAAAGAGTTCAAATTCAGCATTTCAGTATATGATTCTATTGCTGAATTAAAAAAAGAGGACTCATTTCTTTTAGAAGAAGCAAGGAAAGCTACACAATTTGCATATGCGCCTTATTCAAATTTTCGTGTGGGAGCTGTTGCTAAATTAATAAATGGAAAAACAGTAAGTGGCACTAACCAGGAGAATGCATCTTACCCGGCTGGTATATGTGCCGAAAGAACTTTGCTATCAACAGCGTCATCTTTATTTCCGGGAGTAGGAATAGAAACCATCGCTATTTCTTATCATAATCTTAATGGAAATAGTGATAAGCCTGCAAGCCCTTGTGGTATTTGCCGTCAATCGTTTGTAGAGTTTCAGGATAGAACAAAAAAACAAATTCGCATAATATTGAGTGGGATGAAAGGAAACGTTCAGGTCATTGAAAATGCAAAAGATCTTCTTCCTTTGGTATTTGGTGCAGATGATATAAAATAATTAATCCAGCGCTTTCAAACTCTTTTCAATAATTTTTACACAATCCATTAGTTCATCTTTTGTAATAATTAATGGAGGCGCAAAACGTATTTTATCTCCATGTGTTGGCTTTGCCAAAAGTCCGTTCTTTTGAAGTTCCAAACATAATTTCCATGCTGCATCTTTCTCTGTATGTTTAATAACAATTGCATTTAAAAGGCCTTTGCCGCGTACTTCGATAATATATGGAGAATTTATTTTCAGCAATTCTTTTCTTAAAAATTTTCCAAGCGCTTCAGCATTTTCTGCAAGATTCTCTTCTTTCAAAACTTCTAATGCGATCATTGCTACTTTACAGGCCAAAGGATTTCCGCCATAAGTACTTCCATGTTCACCTGGTTTTATAGTAAGCATTATTTCATCATCAGCAAGAACCGCACTAACCGGTAATGTACCACCGCTAAGTGCTTTACCAAGAATCAAAATATCAGGCCGCACATTTTCATGATCACAACAAAGCATACGACCTGTCCTGGAAAGTCCCGTTTGTATTTCATCAGCAATAAACAACACATTCGCATCCTTACAATATTGTTTTGCCTTTGACAAATAGTCCTCATCCGGAACCATCACACCTGCTTCACCTTGTATGGGCTCAACAAGAAATCCTGCAACATTTTTACCAGAAAGCGCTTTTTCCAATGCCGGAAGGTCATTATATGGAATTACATCAAATCCAGGGAGGTACGGACCAAAATCTTTTTTCGCAATTGGATCTGTGCTAAAAGAAATAATTCCTAAAGTACGTCCATGAAAATTACCAGAACAAACAATTATCCTGGCTTCATTTTCAGGAATATTTTTTACCTTATATCCCCAGTGTCTGCAAAGCTTCATAGCAGTTTCAACAGCCTCCGCTCCTGTATTCATTGGCAGCACTTTATCGTATCCAAAATACCTGGTAATATATCGTGCAAACTCTCCAAGCACATCATTGTGAAAGGCTCTGCTGGTAAGTGTTAGTCTTTGAGCCTGGTCAATCAAAGCTTGTATAATTTTCGGATGACAGTGGCCTTGATTTACTGCAGAATAAGCGCTTAAAAAATCATAATATCTTTTTCCTTCCACATCCCATACGAAAACACCTTTTCCCTTCTGAAGTACAACTGGCATAGGATGATAATTGTGAGCACCGTGTGTATTTTCGAGGTCGATAAAATAGTCTGTTTGCGAAACAATTGCTTGTGATTCCATAAAAAAAACCTTTAAAAAATGTAATGAAAAAAGTAAATGAAAAACCAGCGTAATCAGGGGTCGATATGGTTAAAACCTGTGATCAAGAAAATCCAGATTTAACCTGAGGAAATGTTGTATGTAGATAATGTTGGTCAAAATAAAATTATAATAATGTCGTAAAGATATAATTTTTTGCAGGCTTAATTCATAATTACTAATAATAAAATTATAGTAATAACATTATTGAAACTTCTGTTTCTTGATATATTCTGATATTTCATTAGGCTGCATGTATTTTGTTTGTCTTATTCTTTTATAATGTTCATTGGCTTTTGAATAATTTAATACAAAATTTGCCCAATTGTACAAAGGCCATCCCAATCCATGACGGATAGTTGACTTATCAGTCCTGATTTCAATTTTGGTTCGTTGTTTTACTATCAGGTAGCTAAGTCCCCACCAGACCATATCAAAAAAACTACGGTTTTTAAAATCAGTTACATGAGCAAGTTCATGCCCCAGCACTGCAACCTGCGCATCGAATGGAGCATCCAACAATACTAATCCGGTATTCCTGATATTTTTATTAATAAAAATAATATACTGCTTATCTGTTTTTTTAAAAACTGATCCAAATGTTACTGTTGTTTGTGCTGTACCATTAAGGTTAGAATATTTAACCCTGATATGTTCATTCAATAATTCAGGATAATAAGAGAGTGCTATTAAAGTTTGCAAGTCATATTCTTTTAATAATTGCTTTTTTATACCATAAATTTTTTTAAGAGAATCAATATTATAATGAAGCGAAAATGTATTAACGCTATCGGACTGTGCTGAAAGGTTACAAAAAATACCGCAAAAGAAAAATATAAAAAATAGTTTGAGCAATTTTTTTACAACTAAAGTTTTCGTAAAATCAGGCTACATCCAATAATTTATAAAAGTAAGGACGTTCATCATTATAATTAATAATGAAATCTTTTTTGAAAATTGCATACACTGTGCTGCCGGTGCCACTCATAGCGGCGTATACAGCTCCATTCCCATAAAGGCTCTCCTTAATTTTTTTTATCTCGGGATAATTTTTAAAAACGATTTCCTCAAAATCATTCACCAATTCTTCCTTCCACGTTTCTACAGGCTGCTGAATAATTTCTTTAATTTTTTTTTCAGGAATGGCAGGTTTTATTTGCTTAAATGCTTCTCCTGTATTAATGTGTATTCCGGAATTGATTAATAAAATTTTGTATCCCGAAAGAAACATATTCACCAGTTCAAGCTCTTCTCCGCGACTGGTTGCCAGGCATGGTTTGTTGATCAAAAAAAAGGGGCAATCGCTGCCTAACTGTAAGGCATAAACGCACATTTTTTTTTCCGGAATATTAAGATTGAATTTTTTATCAAGCAACTGTAAAGTGAAAGCAGCATCTGCAGAACCTCCACCAAGCCCTGCCCCCAACGGAATTACTTTGTGCAGATGCATATTAATTTCCGGCAATTGAGGATAATCTTTTTTTAAAATATTAAAAGCTTTCATGCACAAATTATTTTCAGGGTTGCCTGCTGAAATACCTGTAACGGTTAGTTGAGTTGTATTACTAATAGCAGGAAGAATTTCCAAAACATCATGGAAATTCACCGGAAAAAAAACAGTTTCAAGATTATGAAAACCATCTTTTCTTTTACTAAGAATATTGAGCCCGATATTTATTTTGCAATTGGGAAATGTTACCATTTAAATTATGAAATAGAGAAAAATATCCGAAATCAAATAAAGAATCAATATCATGAATCGATTTTAAAAAAACTATCCTGTCTTCCTTATTTTAATTTCATCTCTTATAGAAGCAGCTTTTATATAATCTTCCTGCTCAAGAACCTCAGTTAATAAATTTTCGAGTTCAGCTATCGATAATTTTTTAAGATCATCACTATTTGTATCGGAATGAGAGACTATTACTTTCTTCTTTTTGTCACCTTCTTCCATTAAGATGCCTGCACTGTCCAAAATATTATCATAGGTATAAATGGGGCAGCCAAAACGTACTGCAAGGGCAACTGCATCAGAAGTACGTGAATCAATTTCTACGGTATCATGTTCTGTGGAGCATACTAGTTTTGAATAAAAAATTCCTTCCTGCAAATCATTAATAATTATTTCATGAAGCTCAACATTAAAAGCCAGCATAAAATTTTTCATAAGGTCGTGGGTAAGGGGACGGCTGGGCTGCATACGCTCAAGAGCTACTGCTATTGCCTGTGCTTCAAAACCCCCAATAACAATAGGAAGACGACGTAGCCCATTTACTTCACCAAGTACAACTGCGTAAGAATGCGTTTGCGTAATACTATGAGATAAAGCAACTATTTCCAATTCTATTTTCTTCATACCAATCCCTGTATTTAATGAATTTT
>JBDTYU010000249.1:0-3453 GCA_040005535.1 Ginsengibacter sp.
ATACATTTTCATTTTGTAAAAAAGCTTTATGATGATCTGTATTTTTCATCATGTGTCCTGTAAAAATTATTTTGTCATCATTTTTTTTAATATCAAGGGGTACATGAGTTGCAACAGGAGAATTTTCATTCATACCTGTAATAATGGCAAAAGAATTTTTTTGCATGAAATCAAAAACAACTTCATTATTTTCTTCTATAAAATAGGGAAGTTTATACATCTGTTTAATCAGGTTTTATATTTAATGATCGCACATAAGCAAATGATTACGAAGACTAATTTTCAGCTAAAGCATATTCTTTATTATCTCCCCGAACTTGTAAATATCTTCGAAAGTATTATATAGAGGAACCGGGGCCAACCGAATTACATTAGGCTCACGCCAATCTACTATTACGCTATTCTTTTTTAGCGATTCAAAAATTTCCTTTCCTTTCTCCAACATCAAAATAGATATTTGACAACCATGTTCATTTTCATTTCGGGGTGTAATAACTTCAATTATTTTTTTTGAACAGGAAGCATTAATATCATCCAGAATAAATAACAGGTAAGCGCTTAATTTTTTTCCCTTCTTCACAATATTTTCAAATCCTGCTTCTTCAAAAATATCCAGGGACGCTCTATGTGAAGACATATTAAGTAAAGGCGAAGTACTGAGTTGCCATCCTTCCGCAGTAGGAATAGGATCAAATTTTTTTTCCATTTTAAAACGCTTTTCTTTATCGGTACCACACCAGCCTGTAAGCCTGCGCAGTGATTTATTTTCAATATGACGTTGATGGATAAACGCACCTGCTACTGCACCGGGGCCTGAATTTAAATATTTATAAGAACACCAACATGCAAAATCGACATTCCAGTCATGAAGTTGTAATTCAATATTACCAACACCGTGTGCAAGATCAAACCCACAGAATGCACCAACTTCGTGTGCAGCATCAGCAATAGCTTTCATATCAAATACCTGCCCTGTATAATAATTTACACCACCGAACATAACTACAGCTACTTCGCTGCCGTGCTCTTTTATTTTTGCAAGAATGTCTTCATGTCTTATAGAATATTCTCCTGCCCGGGGTTTCACTTCAATGATTGATTTTGCAGGATCAAAGCCTGATAAAAGCACCTGCGATTCAAATGCATACTGGTCGGAAGGAAATGCCTTTGCTTCGCAAATAATTTTATATCGCTCTTTAACGGGCTGATAAAAAGTAATAAGCAGCAAATGTAGATTGATGGTAAGCTGATTCATTACCACTATTTCTTCCTCAAGTGCGCCTAATATAGGGGCTAACTTTTCCGGAAACATTTCATGGTATTTAAGCCACGGATTTCTTGCATGAACATGGCCTTCCACTCCGTAGTTTGCCCAGTCTTCCATATCATTCAAAACATATTCCTGCGCAGTTTTTGGTTGCAAGCCAAGAGAATTGCCTGTAAAATAAATACTTTCATTTCCATGACTAACAGGAATGTAAAATTTGTCACGAAATCTGTTTAACGGATCTTCTTTATCAAGTATTTTGGCGAAGTCCCAGGTATTTTCAAAATGATTCACTTTACTTATCGTTTCAGAATTTACAGTTGATTTTTCCATTATTTGTTTAGCAGGTTGCTGATTGAAAAAACTATTTTTTATTACTTCATCCTTTTTTAAACCTTTCACTTACTACCAATTCTTTATTGCCCTTTGTGTATTTATAAAACCCTTCACCTGTTTTTATTCCCAGGTAATGTGCGTTTACCATGTTCTTAAGTAAGGGACATGGAGCATATTTTGGGTTTCCAAAACCGTCATAAAGTACATTCATTATCGAATAGCAAACATCTAGTCCGATGAAATCCGCAAGTTGCAAAGGACCCATAGGATGTGCCATTCCTAATTTCATAATTGTATCAATTTCTTCAATGCCTGCAACTCCTTCGTATAAACTATAAATAGCTTCGTTAATCATTGGCATTAAAATACGATTGGCAATAAAGCCTGGATAATCATTTACTTCACAAGGAATTTTACCTAATCTTTTACTCAGCTCAATAATCTCCTGTGTTACTTTCTTATCGGTATTATATCCATTGATAATTTCCACCAGCTTCATTACAGGAACGGGGTTCATAAAATGCATCCCAATTACTTTCTGCGATCGCTTTGTTACAGATGCTATTTTAGTTATTGAAATTGAAGAAGTATTAGTTGCAAGTATACAATCCGGTGGTGCGGCTTCATCAATTTGTTTAAAAATTTTGAGCTTTAAATCGATATTCTCGGTTGCAGCTTCTACAATTAAATCTGCCTCCTGTACACCAGCAGTTAAAGAAGTAAGTGCAGTAATGTTTTTTAGCGTTTCCTGTTTTATTTCTTCAGATATGATGTTTTTTGAAAGTTGCCTGTCAAGATTTTTGGTAATCATTTCAAGGGCTTTATCAAGTTGCTGTTGGGATACATCAATAAGATTTACTTTAAAACCATATTGCGCAAATACATGCGAAATGCCATTTCCCATAGTGCCTGCACCTATTATTGCTACCGTTTTAATCATCTTAAAATCTTTAACCAATTATTCGGTAAAAGTAGTCCAAAAATACCTTGATACTTATATCAACAAAACATGTGGAGTCTTGCTTTGGTTCATAAAAAATCACATTTAATTTTAGTTCATAAAAAATAATTGGTTTAAAATTTTTTAATTCACTTATTTGAAGTTTGATTAAATCATTTGGATGTGGGTTTTGGGTTGCGGGCCGTTGGAGCAAGCGATAATTTCTTTAACCTTTTAAAAATATGCATTGGCATTAATATTGATTTTATAACTCATCCAAATCATTTATGCAAAAAATACCTCTCTTTTTTAATGTTCATTTCATTTTTTTTAATGTTCATTTCATTAAACACTTTTTCGCAAAACAGGAAGAAGTTTGATCCCAATACTGATCATGAAAATTTTTTCAGGATAGGTGCTAAAGCTGGAATAAATATTAATAAAATAAACGGGCAATCTTATAAGTCTGGTTTCAATTATAATTATTTGCTGGGAGGTTTTATGCAATTCAATTTTTCAAAAACTTTTGGACTTCAGCCTGAAGTGAATTTTGTACAATCATCTGCCGAATTTACAAATGACGCTTCAGAAGTTTATGATGATTTGTTTTTAGACGGAAGCCAGAAAAAGGCAAAGCTTAATTATCTGAAAGTCCCACTGTTATTAAATATTAACCTTGGTTCAAGCAAGAGAGTAAAATTACAATTAGGCCCTCAGGTTGGCGGAGTTCTTAAAGAAACTGTTGATAACCTGAAAAGCAATGGGAGCATTTTTAATAAATCAGACTGGTCAGCAGTTGGAGGATTATGGATACAGATACCATTTATAAATCTTAGCGCACGCTATGAAATTGGGCTTACCAATTTGAATGATATAGACAATCAACAGAAATGGAAAAGCCAGGCCTTTA
>JBDTYU010000250.1:0-8829 GCA_040005535.1 Ginsengibacter sp.
TTGAATGTAAGGCACAAAAGCCCCTTTAGGGGTTTGGGGTATGAGAAAAAAATTTGTTGTAGGCAGCTTTGATGATGAAAAGGTTTTATTTCCTGCTGTAAAAAATGTAAGAAGAGCGGGTTATAAGATTCATGATGTATACACGCCATTTCCTGTTCATGGGCTTGATCATGCGATGGGACTGAGGGAAACCAGTTTGCATACTATGGGATTTATTTATGGAATTACAGGAACAACTATCGCTGTTGCTGGTATGGGCTGGATTTTTACGACGGATTGGCCATTGAATATTGGCGGTAAGCCACATTTCGCCCTTCCTGCATTCATCCCCATTGTATTTGAGCTTACCGTATTAATGTCGGCAGTAGGTATGGTTATGACGTTTTGCTGGCTTTGTAAAATGATGCCTGGCGTTAAAAAACATCACTTTCATCCCAGGGCTACTGACGATCTTTTTGTAATGGTAATTGAATGCACAGCTAAATCAAATGAAACAGAAGTACAAAGTTTTTTACAAAATAATGGGGCTGTTGAAATTGATGTGCAGGAAGCCGAAGATGGCTGGTGGTTTGGTCGTTATGACAAAGAACAAAAATTATATAGAACTGAAGAAGTAGGATATTAAGTTTTAGTCCCAAAGGCTATGGGATTGATGAAGATTATTTTAGCGATATGAAAAAAATTAAAATTCTTTTTGCTTTTATATTAGCGATACTGTTGGCAACAGTCATTGAAAGCTGTGACAGCAACCGTGAGCCGGGAAAAATTTATATGCCTGATATGACGTATAGCCGTGCCTTTGAGGCGTATGCATCTAATGATTTAAAGAAAGAAAACATTAATTATGTCCCGTATCCTGTTGAAGGAACGATCAGGAGAGGTGATTTGTTTCCATACGCCTTGCCAAATGATTCTAATGGATATAAAATGAGTGCAGAAGTAAAAAACCCGTTACCAGCTCTTGATACTATTCAGATGGCCGAAGCACAGAGATTGTTTAATATTAATTGCGCTATATGCCATGGTACAAATTTGGATGCGCAGGGACCGCTTTCAACAGGCGGAAAAATACCTGCGGTTGCTAATTTGACACTTGCCCAATATGTAAAAATGCCGGAAGGCACCATGTTTCATTCTGTAACCTATGGTAAAAATAATATGGGGAGCTATGCATCTCAGTTGAGTCGTATGCAAAGATGGATGGTAATACAATATGTAAAGTCTAAACAATTGGCATTAAGTGCTGCAGCAGATTCCACAAAAACCGGAAGTGGTACAACAAAAGATTCTGCATCAGCAAAAAAATAAATAATTTTTAAAAATAATTTTAATGGACAATCAGTATGTAACACCGGCGGGGTATAAAAAATTATCGGCTGGGCTTATGGTTGCAGGTTTGCTTGCATTAATTTTTGGTATTGTTTTTTTAAATCCCGGTGCGGGCTCACATGGCGAAAATCTAAATAGTACGAGGTTTTGGGCAGTCCTTTTGCAGAATAGTTTTTTCTGGTTACTTCTTGTAAATACAAGTATGTTCTTTATTAGCATAACAACATTGGCTATGGGTGGGTGGCAGGTGGCTTTTCGCCGTGTTTCTGAGGCCATTTCATCATTGGTACCAATAATGGGAATTCTTACATTGGTTGTTATACTTAGTATAGTATTCGGGCATCGTACTGATATTTATCCCTGGCTTGATAAGGAGATGGTAGCACATGATGAAGTGCTGAAAGGGAAAAAAGGATTTTTAAATCCCACAGTTTATACAGTAGCTTCTGTTTTATGTATTGGTCTTTGGGCATTTGCAGGAAAAAAATTAAGAGACCTTAGCATCCAAACTGAAAACATGGGTACTATGGATTATGAAACCGGCCGAAGCTGGATAAACAAAAATATATTCTGGGCAGCATTCTTCGTGGTTTTGTTTGGGCTTACAGTTGGCTCAACTATGCCGTGGATATGGCTTATGAGCATTGACGCTCATTGGTTCAGCACCATGTATAGCTGGTATACATTTGCAAGTACTTTTGTATCGGGCATTGCGCTTATTACTATTTTTGTAATCTATTTCAAAAACCGGGGACAGTTAGAATTTGTTACACAAGAACACCTACAGGATTTAGGAAAATTTATGTTTGCATTTTCTATATTCTGGACTTACTTATGGTTTTCGCAATTCATGCTCATCTGGTACGCCAACATTCCCGAAGAAACTATATATTTTAAAATCCGGTCGCAGGGCCCCTACAGAGGTTTGTTTTTCTTGAACCTCGTTTTAAATTTTGTATGCCCGTTATTAATTTTTATGAAGAAAGCTACCAAGCGTAACTATACCATTGTAACCTTCATGTGTGTGCTAATTATTTTTGGACACTGGATTGATTTTTATCAAATGGTTATGCCTGGTACAGTTAAATATCATCCGCATTTGAGCTGGTATGAGTTTGGAATTCCATTGGGTTTTGTAGGAATTATCATGTGGGGAGTTGGAAGATTTGCTTCCAAAGTACCTTTGACTCCAATGAATCATCCTTTCATGAAAGAAAGTATCATACATCATGTGTAGAGAGTTTTTAGTGATTATATACTTTAGGTTTTAATTAAATAAATCAGGATGGATTTAGAAAATATACAATAATTCGAAGGTACCTTTGTACCTGTAATGCAGGAAAAATTAGAATCATGACTGACTTTTTTTTGATAGCGATTTTAGTGCTGATTTTTCTGGTTATTTTCCAGATTTCAAAAGCAAGTGAGTATGTAAGTATTTTGAAAGGGGAAGAAAAGGCCAGGAAACAAAACAACAAGGTAAACGGATTTCTTATGATTGCCTTCCTCACCTTTGGGCTTATAGGTGTGTGGTGGTGCAATAAACTTTATTATCCCAAAACTTTATTTCCACAAGGTTCAGCATCAGCAGAAGGTCAAAATATCGATACGATGCTTTGGATAACTATTATTGTAACAGGGATAGTATTCTTTATAACACAAATATTATTATTTTGGTTTTCATTCAAATACCAGGAAAGTGATAAAAGAAAAGCATATTACTTTACTCATAATAATAAGCTCGAATTAATATGGACTGGTATTCCTGCCATTGTACTAACTGTTCTGGTTGTTTTTGGATTGAAATATTGGTTTAAGTTTACTTCAGATGCACCGAAAGATTCCCAACTCATAGAAATCACCGGCCATCAGTTTGGATGGGAAATGCGTTATCCAGGCAGAGATGGGTTATTAGGAAGAAAAAACTTTAAACTTACAGATGCGGCTCAAAGTAATCCGCTCGGTGTTGATTGGGCCGATGTTGCGAGCCATGATGATATTCATGTTGCAACAACAATGCATGTGGTTGTAAACAAACCTGTAAAACTGGTAATAAATTCAATGGATGTAATACATGATGTCGGGCTTCCGCATTTTCGTATGAAGATGGATGCAGTTCCCGGAACACCGACTACGCTTTGGTTTACTCCAATTTACACAACGGTACAAATGAGAGAAAGAACAAATAACCCGGATTTTACTTATGAAATAAGTTGCGACCAGATGTGTGGAAGAGGTCATTACACAATGCGGGGCATAATTGTAGTAGAATCACAACAGGAATTTGATGGATGGATGGCAACTTTAAAACCAGAATATTATAAAGCCTTTCCTGCGTTAGATCCTAATAAGATGCTATCCCAGGATTCAACATCTAAAACCGTGGCGCAGGCGGTGAGTACAAAAAATAAGTAACAAAACCCACAGGGTTTTAAAATATTATTATGAATAACGAAGAAGTTTTGCATGAAGAACCACTGGTAGTGCATGATTTGGGTCATGCGGCTCATGAGCACCATCATAAAGAAAGCTTCATCACTAAATATATTTTTAGCCAGGATCATAAAATGATTTCCAGGCAATTTCTTATTACAGGAATTATTTGGGCTTTCATAGGAGGCTTATTTTCCGTTATATTTCGGTTGCAGTTAGGATATCCTGATCAAACTTTTCCATTTCTTGAAGACTTATTAGGCCATTGGGCAAAAGGTGGAAAGCTTGATCCCGAATTTTATTATTCATTGGTAACTATGCATGGAACTATCCTGGTTTTCTTTGTATTAACAGCAGGACTCAGTGGAACTTTTGCAAATTTCTTAATACCGTTGCAGTTAGGGGCAAGAGATATGGCTTCTCCTTTTTTGAATATGCTCTCTTACTGGTTTTTCTTTTCTGCTTCTATAGTGATGATGTCATCTCTGTTTGTTCAAACGGGTCCGGCAAGCGGCGGATGGACAATTTATCCACCATTAAGCGCTTTGGGCGAAGCATCTGAAGGATCAAAAATAGGAATGGATCTTTGGCTTACATCCATGGCATTATTTATTGTTTCACAATTATTAGCCGGGTTAAATTATATAAGTACTATTCTTAACATGCGAACGAAAGGCATGAGCATGACAAGAATGCCATTAACCATTTGGGCATTATTTTTTACTGCAGTTCTTGGTGTTCTTTCATTCCCTGTATTACTATCCGGAGCTATATTATTATTATTTGATCGTAACCTCGGTACCAGTTTTTTCCTGAGTGATATTGTTTTAGCTTCTGGAAAGATATTGCCTAACGAAGGCGGAAGCCCTATTTTATTTCAACATCTTTTTTGGTTTTTAGGCCATCCGGAAGTGTATATTATTTTATTGCCGGCAATGGGTATAGCCTCAGAAGTATTGGCGACTAATGCCCGAAAGCCCATTTTTGGGTATATGGCAATGGTGGGTTCATTGTTTGCTATCGCATCACTTTCGTTTCTAGTATGGGCACACCACATGTTTGTAACAGGTTTAAATCCGTTCCTGGGATCATTCTTTGTGCTGCTTACATTACTTATAGCGGTGCCTTCTGCTATTAAAGTTTTTAACTGGCTCACTACACTTTGGAAAGCCAATATTCGTTTTACCCCTGGAATGCTTTTTTCTATTGGTTTTGTGAGCTTGTTTATTTCAGGTGGCCTCACCGGAATATTCCTCGGTAATTCAGCTTTAGATATTCATCTTCATGATACTTATTTTGTAGTTGCTCACTTTCATATTGTAATGGGTGTGGCTTCTATGTTTGGTATGTTTGCAGGCATTTATCACTGGTTTCCTAAAATGTTTGGAAGGTATTTAAATAACACACTTGCTTATATTCATTTTTGGGTAACCATAATGGGAGCCTATCTTATTTTTTGGCCATTGCATTATGCGGGATTAGCAGGTATGCCCCGCCGCTACTATGATGTCAGCAGCTGGGAATCCTTTAAAGATTTTGGCGGTCTCAATGAATTTATAAGTGTAGTGGCACTAATCGTTTTTGCTACGCAGCTGTTATTTATTTTAAATTTTGTTTATTCAATTTTTAAAGGAAGAAAAGTAACTACTCAGAATCCATGGGGTTCAAATACTATGGAATGGACTACCCCAATACGTCCGGGGCATGGCAACTGGCCTGGTGAAATTCCGGAAGTTCATCGCTGGGCTTATGACTATGGTAAAGATGGAAGAGATTTTATTCCGCAAATTGAGCCAGTTGGAGAATCGGAAAGCAAACATTGATTTTTAGTAATGGGCCGTAGAATTATTCGATTTATATTTTTTAATAATCGCCCTGGTCATTCGGGGCTTTTTTAAATAAGCTTTTTAGATGAATAAAGTGGTAACAGGTTTTCCTCATTCAGCATCTTTCCTACTTGCAAGCAAGGTGAAAGATTATTTTCAACTCATTAAATTCACTTTAAGTTTTACAGTCGTTTTTAGTTGCATAGTATGTTACCTTCTTGCTCCCAATGTTCAGTTTAATTTTACATCAGTTTTTTTATTATTTATTGCCGGCATGTTGATTACAGGCTCTGCCAACGCCATCAACCAAACTGTAGAGAGAGATACCGATGCATTAATGAAGCGTACCGCTCAGAGACCGGTAGCCTCGGGGCGCATGGAACCAAATGAGGCGTGGACTTTTGCAATTATTTCCGGCCTTGCAGGAGTATTAATAATGTGGGGATGGTTTAATTTACTAAGTGCAGTACTTTCTTTAATAAGCTTATTCCTTTATGCATTTGTTTATACGCCACTAAAAAAAATAAATTCTATTTCGGTTTTAGTGGGTGGCTTGCCAGGCGCACTTCCCTGCCTCATTGGTTGGGTTGCAGGTACAAATTTACTTAACGAAGGAGGGTGGGTACTTTTTGGAATTCTTTTTTTATGGCAGTTCCCCCATTTTTGGGCGATTGCATGGGTAGCGCATAAAGATTATGAGAGAGCTGGATTTAAGTTATTACCGGGAGCAGGGGGACCTACAAAATTTACCGCCTTACAAACCGTAATTTATTCTATGCTTATGATACCCGTTGGCATGTTACCATTTTATTTTCATGTAAGCGGCATCATCTCATTCTGGATTTTAATGGGTTGTAACCTTTCGATGGTATTTATTAGCGTGATGTTATTTGTGAAAATGGACGTAAGTGCCGCAAGAAGAGTAATGTTTGGATCGTATTTTTATCTTATGATTGTTTTCTTTGCTCTTGTGTTTGATAAAGCTTAGGTGTTAGATGCGATCATTGAGATTTATAAAAAATGGTGGATCATATATAAAATCACGCAATCGCTTAATTTCAATTGTCCAGGCTTGTTGAATACTAAGAATGTATTTTTATATTAAAAGATTATAGGAATAAAATTTATGATTGCAATAATGAAGGAAGAAAAAAACAGGATACACCCACACAAATTTACATTGTGGGTTGCACTGGCTGGTATAGTGATGATGTTTGCCGGACTTACAAGCGCTTATATTGTAAAACGTAACCTGGCTAACTGGATCACGTTCGATCTTCCGCGAATTTTCTGGTATTCCACATTTGTAATTATTTTTAGCAGCCTAACGCTCATGCATAGCCGCAATTTATTCAGGCAAAGAGAAATGAAACAATACAGGATTTGGCTTGCCGTTACTTTGTTGTTGGGTATTGCTTTTGTATGTATGCAATATATTGGTTTTAGACAGTTATGGCATAATGGAGTTACACTCACAAGAAATGTATCGTTTTCGTTCTTATACATAATAGTTGGCCTGCATGCATTACATGTAATAGCAGGGGTAATAGCTCTTATAATAATACTATCAAAAGCGTATAGTATAAAAAGAAAAAATTATAGTACGGTTTCTATAGATCTTATGAATACTTATTGGCACTTTGTAGATTTTCTATGGATTTATTTATTAATTTTTTTGGAAATGATAAGATGATACAATTTAAAAAGTGATATGCACAATATGAAATTATAGATGATTTTGAAATACCGATAGCTATAGAAAAGAAGAAAAGATCAATAAGAATAATTAAGCAATACAACAATTGAACAATTAATTTATTTTTGCAATAACTTTTAACGAGAAACAATGGAAACAGCGCTGGCACAACCCAAAACCAAACTGTGGAGCGGCGGCAAAAGCCCTTTCAATGTTAGCTACGGTAAGCTCATGATGTGGTATTTTTTAATGAGCGATTCATTTACTTTCGGAGCCTTTTTAATTTCATACGGAACCATTCGTTTTAGCCAGAATGTATGGGCAGATCCCAATCATGTATTCAATGCTTTTCCTTTGGCTGGTCATACAAACCTGCCTCTTGCTTTTGTTAGCTTAATGACTTTCATACTCATTTTAAGTTCAGTAACCATGGTATTGGCTGTGCATGATGGTCACAATATGAATCGCAAGGGAGTTGAGAAATGGCTTGTATTTACTATACTTGGGGGTCTTGCATTTTTAAGTTGCCAGGCGTGGGAATGGACTCACTTATTGACAGGTACGCATCCGGTTTTGGTAAATGGTAAAATAGAAGAATGGGCAACTACAGTTACTCACAATCCTTGGGGACGGGCAATACCGGGCATGATGCATGATGGGCATCCGGTAGGTAATCCCGGGCCTATTGCCTTTGGCGGGTATTTTTTTGGGATAACAGGCTTCCATGGCTTCCACGTTTTTTCCGGAGTTATTATTAATTGCGTAATGCTTGTAAAAACAAGAATGGGACATTTTGAACAACGGGGCCATTATGAAATGATTGAAAAGGCAGGCCTTTACTGGCATTTTGTTGACCTGGTATGGGTGTTCGTGTTTCTTTGCTTTTATTTAATTTAATTGAAAGAAGTTTAGCTGGTATAATTTTAAGGACTTTAAAATATTGATATGTTATCAGAAACAACTCATTTAATATCACACGAAGGCGATGACGCACAGGTAAAAAGAATCTGGAAGACTTTTTGGATTTTATTAATTCTTACCATTGCAGAACTTAGCCTGGGTTTGGGTGTTTACACTATACACAAAGGACCAGACCCAAACCAATTCCTGGTTTTAATTTTTAAAGGAATTGTTTGCATACTTACGCTGGCGAAGGCTTTTTATATCATCTCTATTTTTATGCACCTCGGCGATGAAATAAGAAATTTGATTATGACAATAGCAGTACCTGCAACCCTTTTTGTATGGTTCATTGTTGCGTTCCTGTATGATGGAAACAGTTGGAAAATTTTAAGAAATACTGATGCCGGCAGCCACCCTTCGACTGAGCATGTGCAGCAACATCCGGTCCCTGCAATGGAAAAGGGCGAAAAAAATTGAGAAGAAAAAATATCTTGAGTAAAAATATTTTACAGTTAGCTGTCACTTTTGTGATGGCTAATTTTTTTTAGAAACAAAGAGTCATGAAAAAAAAAACAGTTTTGGCTCTAATGATCGCCGTTTTATTGCCGGTGGTAAGTTATATTTTGGTGAGGTATTACAGCA
>JBDTYU010000251.1:0-2002 GCA_040005535.1 Ginsengibacter sp.
ATTCTATCCATCAAATAATTTTTTTCGTTTTGTTTCCTTAGTATCTTTGCACCTCCAAAAAATAAAATTAAATGAAGATACTTGTATGCATAAGCAAGACGCCTGATACTACAGCAAAAATAGCCTTCACGGATAACAATACGAAATTTGCCGAAGCTGGTGTGCAGTTCATTTTGAACCCGTACGATGAATGGTATGCATTGGTAAGAGCTATTGAACTAAAAGAAGCAGACCCTTCTGTTATATTACATTTAATAAATGTCGGTAGTGCGGATGCGGACCCAATTATACGCAAAGCCCTGGCGCTTGGCGGTGATGAAGCTTTTCGTGTAAACAGCAACAGTCATGATAGTTTTTATATAGCCTCTCAAATTGCAGCAATAGCAAGGCAAAATAATTACGACCTTATTTTTACAGGCAAAGAAACGATTGATTATAATGGATCTTCTATTGGAGGAATGGTAGCAGAATTACTTGGACTTTCTTATATTTCCCTTGCTACTAAATTTGTCCTTAACGGAACTGCGGCTACGGTTAACCGTGAGATAGAAGGTGGTGAAGAAATCGATGAAGTAAATCTTCCCGCGGTAGTTAGCTGTCAGAAGGGGGTTGCGGAACAGCGCATTCCAAATATGAGAGGTATCATGGGAGCAAGAACAAAGTCATTGAAGGTAACAGAACCGGTAAACGCAGATACTTTAACTTCAATTAATTCATTTGATTTACCTCCTGCAAAAGCAGGTGTAAAGCTTATTCCTGCAGATCAGCCGGAAGAACTTGTAAGGCTTTTACATGAAGAAGCTAAGGTGTTTTAGAAGTCCTTAACCGCGAAGGGGAATAAAAAATGAGCATCTTCAAAATTTTAATTTATACTTCTTAATTTATAAAATGAGCGTATTAATATTTTTAGATCAATCGGAAGGGCATATTAAAAAAAATTCTTTGGAAGCTGCGTCGTATGGCGCAAAAGTTGCAGAGATGCTGAACACTACAGCCGAAGGAATTATATTAGGCGCTATAAAAGATGATCCCGCTTCTTTCGGTAAATATGGATTGAAGAAAATTCATTTGCTTAAAAATGAAGCACTCAATAATTTCGAGGACGAGGTATTTACTCATATAATAGCGGAAGCTGCAAAAATAACAAGTGCAACCGTTGTCATTTTTTCGAACAATTTTAACGGCAAGGCGATTGCTCCGCGTTTATCTGTAAGATTGAAAGCGGGATTGGTTTCTGGCGCAGTTGCATTGCCGGAAATAAGCAGCGGATTTGTCGTAAAGAAAAATGTTTTTAGCGGAAAAGCATTTGCCAATGTTTCCATTAAAACTGATATAAAAATAATTTCATTAAATGCTAATGCTTATAAAATAACTGAAGGTGAAGGAACAGCAGAGATAAAAGAATTGGATGTTGAAATACCCCAGCCAAAAGTAAAAGTAAAAGAAGTGAATAAAGTGGTGGGAGAAATTCCCTTGTCAGAGGCAGAAATAGTGGTAAGCGGTGGCCGCGGATTAAAGGGTCCGGAAAACTGGAAAATTGTAACCGATCTTGCCCAGGCGTTGGGTGCAGCAACTGCATGTAGCCGCCCGGTAAGTGATAGTGATTGGCGACCTCATCACGAGCATGTAGGGCAGACAGGGCTGGCCATAGCGCCTAATTTATATTTTGCTATAGGAATTTCAGGAGCTATACAACATCTTGCCGGCGTAAACCGCAGTAAAATAATTGTTGTGATTAATAAAGATCCGGAAGCGCCATTTTTTAAAGCAGCAGATTATGGAATTGTTGGTGATGCATTTGAGGTGGTGCCAAAAATTACCGAGGCTGTAAAAAAACTAAGAGGCTTATAGTCTTTAAAATATGGATAAATTTCAGTTTAGTAAACTTTATCCCCGAAAGCTTTTCATTTATGAAAGGCTTTAATTTTTATATATTTGCCATTTATCAAAATTCATTAAATACAGGGATTGGTATGAAGAAAATAGAATTGGAAATAGTTGC
>JBDTYU010000252.1:0-18999 GCA_040005535.1 Ginsengibacter sp.
GAAATTACATTTTGCTTTATTTTTTTTCTATAATTATTTATAAAAATATTTCGCATTATAGTATAGAGCCATGCCTTTATATTCGTTCCGTTGTTATATTTCTCACGATTGGCTATTGCCCTGTACATTGTTTCCTGAACCAAATCTTTGGCACTTTCATGATCTCTGGTAAGAGTTATGGCAAAAGGATTTAGAAAATCAGAATTCCCTAACAGGAGCTGGTCAAATTCTAATGTAGACATATTTTGTGTTTAATCTTTTATGAATCAAAGTTAAACAAAAATTATTAATATACAATTTTTTTGTTTATCTTTTATTGTGTAAAAGTTTAACAAAACAAATGCCAAATATTTAAAGCAGCTATTGCTGATTACAAGGATTGAATAAAGTTTTTAACTTCGCTGAGAGATTTTTTAAAAATAATTTTTGAAGGAATTTTTTTTGAATAAGACTCAATAAGTCGTCCCGAAATTATTGCAGGATAATCCCGAAACTCTTTATTTAATATCGAAAGAAACGTATCAAAATTAAAATTTGGGCCTGATGTGGTTACGTGTGTATAGAGATAATTAGGTTTTTTTACTGATGTAATAGTTTTAAGATCATTAAAAGGAATATTCGCTCCAAGATATATAAATGGAATTCCTTTTTTCTTTAAAAGGAAAGCTACAAACAATAGAGAGAGCTCATGATATTCTCCTTCAGGTAAAAAAAGACACACTTTTACAGAAGAGGTTTTTTTCGTGGGAAGGGAATCGATTCCTACAATAATTTTTTGCCTTATAATATTACTCACTAACCGCTCCTGCGCAGGATTAATATGGTTAGTAAGCCATAGAATACCCACTTTATCAAGAAATGGAAAAATAATTTGAAGTATAGTTTTTTCAATACTGGAAGTATTGATAGAATTATTAAGAATGGTTTCAAAAAGTTCCACATCAAGCTCTACCATACATTGCAAAAGCTGGTTGACAGTTACACTTGCTCTTGCTTCTGCATTAGTAAGAGAAAGTACATTCTCGTACATTGCTTCACGGGTCATATTGTTTATATGCGAAATCTTGTAACCATATTTATTCAGAAGGGCGATGTTAAGAATGATCCTAAGCTCATCATTTGTATAATACCTGATATTAGTATCCGAACGTTTTGGTTTAAGAAAAGAATAGCGCTGTTCCCATATTCGAATGGTATGTGCTTTTATACCGGAAAGATTTTCAATATCTCTAATTGTAAAAAGCATAGTATTTATTTGAACTATTACAAATAATACGCTTATATGTTTAAAAAAATAGCTAAGGTTATTGTTATATTTTATTCCGAAAAAATTTCTACTGGGCGTTATATGATTGCTTCTCTGATTGCTTTTAAATAAGCATCTATTACGATTTGCTTATCGAACTCTTTTATAATTTTTATTCTTGCTTTTTTCCCCATTTCATTTCTCTCATCGGCAGATAAATGTATCATCTGCTCCATTTTTTCAGCAAGGTCGTTTTCATCTTTTACCCTGCAAAGAAAACCAGTGACCTTATCGTTTACAATTTCTCTGCATCCGGTGGTATTGGCAGTAATCACGGGCTTCCCCATGCTTGCAGCTTCAAGTAATGTATTAGACGTGCCTTCCCTGTAGGATGGAAGAACAATACAATCAGCCTCAGCTATAAATTTTCTTACATCTTTTTTTTCTCCAAGATAGTCTATCACACCTTCATCAATCCAATTGTGCAACTGTGAATGAGTAATCGTATTCTTTTTTAAATTTTGCGTCCAGAAAGGACCCATAACATTGAAGGCAGTATGAGGAATTTTTTTTCTTACAATTCTTGCCGCACTGATATATTCAAAAATGCCTTTATCTTTAATCAGCCTTCCAATGAATAAAAAAATAAACGTATCCGGATCCTTTTCTTTTAAAATAATTGGCTTGAATTTATTGTAGTCAATCCCTGAACCTGGAATTCTTTCTGCAACAGAACTTTTTACAAATTTCCATTCCAGGAAAAGATTCATATCATCGTAATTCTGAAAGAAAACTTTTTTTGTTTTGCTCAATGCCTTTTTATACATACTGCGGGCAATACGGTACACAACGTTCGTACTTATAAACAATGGACCTATCCCGGTAATATTTGTGATAGTAGGAATTTTTAATTGACGGGTGATAAAATTGCCCCATATAGCAGGCCTTATACTGAATGTAAGACAAACGTCAGGTTTGATTTTCTTAAGCGCCCGCCGGAGATTATAAATGTATTTGGAAACTTTAAATGGGTTAAGATTTCCTGAACCTATATTTATTACTTTAAGCCCCATTTTTTCAACCTGCAACACAAAACTGTTTGTATGGGTTAGTATATAAACCTCACATCCTTCACGAATAAGGCGAAGCATAAGTGCTTCCCTCATTGTATAAGTTGAAATAAGCCCGTTTTCAATAACAGCAATTTTTTTACCTTTCAAGTCACTATCTGTCATTTATAAACTTTTTTATACCATATTTCCAGCGATAATAATGTCCACAAAATTTTTGCACGTTTTTCTGCAGAGATATTAATTTTTTTAGAAAGCAGATCGTACACAAAGTTTTGTTCTAAAAAATTTTTATAAAAACATTGCGATGAGGTAAGATAATCAAAAACAGATTCTTTCAGTTGGTTACCGATCCAGTTTTTTAAAGGAATTTCAAAACCTCTTTTAGGCTGGCTGGTTGACAAGGCAGGAAGATACTTACCAGCCAGCTTTCGAAGCATATATTTGGTTGTTTTTCCTTTTATTTTATAACGATCTGCAAGGGACGGCACATATTCCAATAATTCCTTTGAGAGAAAAGGGCTTCTTCCTTCCAGCGAGTTTGCCATGGTAGCAATATCCATTTTTACCAGCAGGTCACTGAAGAGATTGGTATCAAAATCAAGATTCATTATTTTTTTCAAACCTGATAAATTGCTGTTGGCAATTTTATCAAAATCTTCTTTTACGGGCTGCAAATAATCAAAACCCGGATCAATAATGAATTGCTCGTAATCCTCAAAAATATCCACACCTGCAGAAAGATAGATTTCTAAATTTGACTTGGAGGTTATTGATGCAAGCCTGTACAGGTAGTTGTATAAAGATTTCTTGTTATTAGCCGCCGGCATTGTTCTTTTGAAAAATAAAGCTCCTCTTTTTACAAGATAATTTTTTTTAAAAAAATCATAATGAGCAAAAGGAACATACCTGCGGTAGCCTGCAAATAATTCATCGGCACCATCGCCATTAAGAATAACAGTAACATGTTTTTTGGCCTCTTTACTTACATAATAGCTTGGTATGGCTGAGCTATCAAAAAAAGGTTCACCGTAATTTGACAGAATCTTTTCCAGATCATTTATGAGATTATTAAACGAAATTTTAATTTCAGTATGATGTGTATTGTATTTTTTGGCAACCATCTTCGCCAGCGGTGCTTCATCATATTCGCCTTCAAATGATACAGTGAAGGTTTTAAGGTTGTTATTATATTTACTGGCAATGGCTGTAATAATGCCGCTATCGATTCCTCCACTTAAAAAACTTCCCACTTCAAGATCGCTCGATTCAACTCTTCTTTGTACAGCTTTATGAAGAAATTCGTCTGTTTTTTGCAAACTATCTTCAAGAGAATCGTTGTTCTCAATGCGATAAAAATCGTTGATATTCCACCACGTGTTTTCTGAAACAGAAAGTGTTTGACAATTAATAATCAGGAAAGTTCCTGCTTTTAATTCTGTGACATTCTTATAGGGCGTCAGTTTCCGGTAAAAAGAACCCAGTCGCAGATAATGATAAAAGTTATTGTAATTAATTTCAGTTGAGGCAATAGTTTTAAGGCAATTCAATTCACTTGCAAAAACTATTTTATTACCATCGTGGTAGTAATAAAAAGGTTTTTTACCTGCCCTGTCGCGGGCAATAAACAATTCATTTTTTAATTTATCATGAATAACAAAAGCAAACATCCCATCGAGATATTGAAGAAATTGTGTTCCGAAACGCTCATATAAAAGCAATAAAGTTTCAGTATCAGAAGAAGTTTTTCCGTTTATATTGAACTGCTTTCTTATCTCTGAATGGTTATAAATTTCACCGTTAAAAATAATGGTGTATTTATCACCAAGATGCATGGGCTGTTTGCCACAGGCAATATCAAGAATTGATAGCCTAAGATGAAAAAAATTTACATTTCCGTGCTTATATCCTGTTTGTTCATCCGGACCGCGGTGGCCCATAGTTTTGATAACATCTTCATAAGAAAAATCCTGGTTTACTGTTCCCGCAATTCCACACATTATTTTCTTTAATTATTACAGGCCGCAAAGTAACCTTAAATCGTGAATAGAAAACACAAAGGAAACTATATCAAAACTGAAAAAATTCAGGAAGCTACCTGGTATAAAGACATTTCAGGCTTTGGTATTGGGCTATTGAATTTAAATGATTTTTTGAAAGATTTTTCCTTCACCTTTTCATAAATAAGAAACAGAGAAATTGCATAGAAAGGGAGGCAGGGGATTTTATAGCGAACCAATGTTCCAAAATTTAGCGTACTTGCCCCAACAAACATGGCAAATAAAAAAGAAAATAAAAAACAATACATAACCAGGGGATCGGTTAATATCATTTGAATGAAAAATTTCGGGCCACTTTTAAAAATCACAAATAAAGTGAAAAACAAAAGAATTAAACTTTCAAGAGAAGCGAGCAATTGCGATGCCTTATGAGATTCCCAAAGAAAGGGCCGGAAAAAAGTGGTAAAAATTGCTACAGGAGCCATTTTTGCAAGCCCTTTAAATGATCCGTCAAACTCCACACCCAGGTTAAAATTAGATTCAGCAGTTTCGTTTCCATTCATAGCAATAAAAGATCCGTTAAGATGTTTTATACTTGCTGTTAAATCGTGTACAGCATAAGCACCCAATTCTTCATCATATGAATCTAATGCTTGCGTAAATCCAAACATGCAGGCGAATATTAAAGTGGGCGCCATTAAATATTTAAGGAATTTATTTTTTATTCCTTCAATATTTTTAAGAATGATAAAAAGAATAAAAAAGGGAACATATGAAATGAGAATATATACTTTAAGAACACCGAGCAAATATCCAAATACAATTAGAATTAAGGAATTTTTTATAAATCCTTTTTTTCTATAAAGTATTTCATAAAGAGAATAAGTAATCCATCCAAGAGAAGCAATACATAAAGTATCTTTTAAAATGCCCCCACTCCAGAAAACAAATGTTGGAAAAAACAAGATTGCAATTGCAAATTTTTTATGCATATGTGGGTACTGCTCATAAAAAAACAAGAAAAGTTTCCACACCCCCGAAAATGCAATACAACCGAATATAAGGCTGATAACCGCATACCTGCCTGCAGTTATAAATGAAAGAAGGGCAACGATTCTCGTTACCATAAAATTTGCTTCCGATTTAAAATAACCGCCATTATACGGATCTTTAAGAAGCGACTCATCAAAAAATTTCCCTTTTTGAAAAAGCCATTTTAAATTGCCGGCATCATGTAAAATAAGGTGGTAAATATTGTTGCCTTCCTTTTGATACAACCCGATTGAATCACCGGGAGAAAGATAAACACTGTACATGAAAAATGCGACACTTCCCAATACCTTTATCCAAAAGCCCTGGCGATGATATTTCCGTAGAAGTGGATCATTATAGTTATTTCTGATGGCTCTGAAAAAAAGGCTGAGTAGAATTAGAAATACAGGAAATAATATTAAATCACCATAGCCCATTCAAGTGTAAGTATTTTCATGTTTAAAATCTGTACAATCTATTATGTTTTCAATTTTATTAATGAGCTGCGGTAGAAGGCTGTGAACCAAAACCTTTTAAAATACGCATTTGATGGAGCAAATAATTACCAATTCCCGGTTCAGAAGAGGCAGCAATTCTTTGCAGAATAAAAGATGGTGTCGCTTTACAGTTATTTGAAAAAGCATCTGCCATTGGCCATAAAATGAAACTAAGTTTTTTAAACTTATTAGTTTTTTGGAAAATAATCACTGTAGCCGCAAATGCAAGTAAAAACCCCAGATACATCATTAATGCAACAAGTACGCTTCTACTGTATTTGGATTTCAAAATAAAAAACCTGTTACGAACATAGAAATACATTTTCCAGTTATTTGCAAAACTCCAGTCATTTTTATAAGAGTATGCTGATGCGGGATGATAATGAATACTATTAGCCTTAGTATAATAAGGAATTTTATTTTTCCGGATAATACGGTAGAAATATTCTGTTTCATCTCCCCACAAAAATAAATCTGCATTGGGAAATCCTACTTTTTCAACTATTTTCCGGTTAAGAAGTGTGCCATTAAAAGGATGGGCAACATTTTTTATAATCGTATCCTGTACTTCATCAATAGAAACATGCTTTCCTGTTTTCCATACAAAACTTTTTTTATCTTCTTTGTTTATTACAGAACAATTTCGCAGGCACAATTCTTCTTGGTCTCCTTCAAGAAGCATTTCCAGCGCATCTTCTTTAGGATATCCGTCATCATCCATTAGCCATATCCATTTATATGATTTTTCAAAAGCAGTTTTAATTCCGGTATAAAATCCCCCGGCGCCCCCAACATTTTCCTGGGTTATGAATTCTATATCAGGCTGATGGCGAAGCCATGCTTCAGTGTGATCTGTACTTCCGTTATTAATAACGAGTATCTTATCAATTTTGCAGGTTTGTTTTCTTAAAGCAGAAATGCATTGTGCAAGCAGGAATTGGCGGTTATATGTTACAACCACAGCTATAACATCTTCCATAACATTTGGAGATTTGTTTTTTATAAGGTTCGGATATACTGAGCAATAACGTAAAACAAATAATTGTTATTGTTAACTGTTGGGAAATTTTATATAGAAGGCAGCAGGCAAATGGTGGGTTTTCTTTACAGAAAATTATACCTGTGCGAAGGATTATCTTATTGAAGAAAACGAACTTACATCATTTCAATATTTGGGAAAACAGGGAGTTTTGAATTAGCTGAAAAAGATGCTGCAAATTTTTCGGCAAAGCTTAATGCCTCATCTATTACATGATGCATGTCCATATAACGATAGGTAGCCAATCTTCCTAAAAATGAAACGTTATTTAATTGTTCAGCTTTTTCCCTGTATTGTATTAATAATTCTTTATCTGCAGTAAGACGTTTGGGATAAAAAGGAATATCATCTTCTGATGTTTCTTTACTGAATTCTTTAAAGCAAATCGTTTTTTCATGTTGTTCCCAGGGAGCAAAATGTTTGTGTTCTGTAATACGGGTATGCTTGACGGATTCATCACAATAATTCATAACTGCAGTTCCCTGGTAATCTTCGTTAGCATAAAAAGGTTCGAAAGTAACTGTCCTGTATCCAAGTCTCCCGAATTTATAATTAAAGAATGCATCCAGAGGGCCAGTAAAAAATATGTGTTTGTAAAAAGAATGATCTTCTGCGGGCAAAAATTTTCTGTTCACGGTAAGATTTATATTTTTTTTATTGAGCAGTTTTTCTACAAATATTGTATAGCCTTCTGTTGGCATTCCAACTAAAGGATTATTATAATAATTATCATCGTAATTAAACCGCACGGGCAGTCTTTTTAAAATTGATGACGGAAGCTCAGCAGGTTCACATCCCCATTGTTTTTTTGTATATCCATAAAAGAAAGCTTTGTAAAGGTCGTGGCCAATAAATTTCAAGGCCTGCTCTTCAAAATTTTTTGGTTCTCCAATATTCTTTTCTGCCTGCGATAGCAAAAAATTACGTGCTTCATCAGGAGAAAATGTTTTATCAAAAAACTGGTTGATTGTATGAAGATTTACCGGCAGCGAATACACTTTACCGTTAGTTATTGCTTTCACTTTGTGGGCAAAAGGTTTTAACTCAATAAAGCCATTTACAAAATTCCAAATTTCCTTTTTATCTGTATTAAATATATGGGGTCCATAACGGTGAACCATAATGCCCGTTTCGGCATCTCTTTCGGTAAAGCAATTGCCGGCAACATGAGACTTTTCTTCCCAAATATCAATTGTACAATCTCCTATAAGTTCCGAGAGACGATGAGCTAAAACGGCACCGGAAAATCCTGCTCCAACTATGAGAAATCCTGACGGCATAATCTTCATTTAAGTTTTCAAAGATTAAATAATTAAATCATTTATGGGCACATTAATACACTTATTTTTGTCGCCACCAGCAATAAAACAATAAAGTTCTAAGGATATGATGTGCAGTTATGTGAGGCAGCCTGACCAGGTAATTCAATCTAAAACAAGGGAAATAAATATATTCAATATTGATGGCAAAAATATTGATAAAAAAGTTGTGGATGAATTTGGAGAGGAATGGTTAAAGTTCAGTGATTTTACCGATAAGGTTATTAAAGAAGCTGCAGAAGAATATTTTGATATTGTTGATGAAACAATAGTTAATAAAGAAACCTATGCACTTGATATCGGCTGTGGTACCGGGAGATGGACGAAATACCTTTCTTCCAAAGCAGGATTTATTGAAGCGGTTGACCCTAGCAAATCAATTTTTGCGGCCGATAAATTATTGCGTGAAATTAAAAATGTAAGGCTTACAAAAGCATCTGTTGATACATTACCTTTTCCTGATGAAACTTTTGATTTTGCCATGAGCATCGGTGTACTTCATCACATTCCCGATACACAACAAGCCATGAACGATTGTATAAAGAAAGTAAAAAAGGGAGGTTACTTTTATGTTTACCTGTATTATAATTTAGATAAAAGAGGGCTTTTGTTTAGGACATTGTTCAATCTTACTGACCTTGTAAGAAGTGTTGTAAGTAAAGCGCCGGGGAAATTAAAAAAAATTATTTGTGATATATTAGCTGTTATTATTTATATGCCTTTAATATTGTGGGTAAGGTTTCTTGTTTTTATCGGTCTGCGTAATCTTGCAAAGCAAATGCCCTTAAGCGCCTATAACAACAAATCATTTTTTATAATAAGAAACGATGCGCTGGATCGTTTTGGTACAAGGCTTGAACAACGATTTTCAGAAAAGGAAGTTGAAAAAATGATGCAAAATTGCGGCTTGGTTAATATAGTAATGAGCCCCGGTGTTCCGTATTATCATGCAATAGGTAAAAGAGTATAAGTTTCATTCATGACGTGAGCATAAACTTCCTGGTATTTTTCAATTGCTTTTTCCAGCGAATAAAAGTCTGATGCCCCTGTTCTTATTTTTTTTGAGTTAAAAAAAGTGTCATTAAGCAACTCAGCAAAATGAATATAATTTTGCTGATTCAAAACTTTCAGTACAAAACCTGATCTGTATTTTTCAACAATTTCCTGCACATCCCCAACACCGGCATTCGTGATAACAGGAATTCCCATAGCCATTATTTCACCATGTTTAGTAGGAGATGAAGATATTTTTGAATAACAGGATTTTATAAAGAAAATTGAATAATTACTAAATGATAATAATGCAGGAACCTCATGTCTTCTACCATGTTTTACTAAAATCTTTTCAGGTGATATTCCAAACTTTTCTGCTGCTGCCGCAATTACTGAATGGTTGTGCGGAGAAATAAATAAAAATTTTGCATTTGAAATTTTATCCGATGCTATTTTACAAAATTGCATTATCTCATCAGTAAGATACCAACCACCTATAGAACCAAGATAGCTAATGATAAAATCATTTTCTTTGATATTTAATTCTTTCTTTAAAGCAGCTTTCAAATCTTTATCAATATTTTCCGGATCAAAAAGATCCATATCTACACTACATGGAATTATTGTAATATTTAGTGGCTGATTCGAAATATTTTTCCACGATAAAATTTCCTCTTTGGCTTTGAAAGTGAGGCATGTGTTATAATCAGCGACTTCCAAACATTCATATTCTTTCTTTTTAAACCATTTATAGATTGCTTTGAAAAACGGGTTTTTAATATTCCACATGCCGCCATCCACACGCTCATCTGCCCAGAATCCGCGTACGTCATTTAAAAATTTTAATCCGTATTTTTTTTTCAACCATAAAGCCACTAAAGTAGGTACACCGGGCCTGGTGTGAACCATATCAAATTTTTCTTTTTTATAAAGCTCTTTGGCCTTTTTTTTCAGCATTAAAAAATCGTAGTAAGAAGAGAGTACGGGAGGTTGCTTATGATAGGGAATCGAAACCCATTTTATAGAATAAGGCTTCAGCAGGTTCATAACATACTCCTTATGTTCAGTATATTTTTGCGGTTTGTCACAACTTAGTATTGTAAACTCATATCCATACGCGGTAAGCCCTGCGAGATAAGGAATCACCTGGCTTTGACCCAGCGGGTCTGTCATACCATCATAAGAAATAAAGAGTATATTTTTTTTACTTTTCATTAATAAACTTTATTTTCTTCAAGCCACCAATGCAATACAATGATTACCCAAAGCCTGTTGAACAAATGATTAAGACCATGCAGATATTGATTTTTAATTTTCTCCACACGTGTATATTGCAGCAGATTATAACGTTCAATAATTTCACGGGAAGTATATTTTTCTAACAGGTAACGAAGATCAGTTTTCAACAACTTATTTAGCGGTATGCTGAAACCTTGTTTAGGCCTTTCAAAAATTTCTTTTGGAAGATATTCATATAAAATTTCTTTTAAAAGATACTTCATGGTTTTATTTTTTATTTTAAGCTCACTACCAAGGTTAAACGCAAATTCAATGATCCGGTAGTCCAGTAAAGGAACTCTTGTTTCCAATGAATAATGCATGCTTGCCCTGTCTATTTTTACCAACAGGTCGTCGGGTAAATAATAATTAAAATCCCAGATCGATTGTAGTTCCTCTTCTTTTAATTTTCTTTTTGTCGGGCTGTTGGTATTAATTTTTTCAAAATCAAATTTATCATTGATTAAGATTTCTCCTAATTCCTGCTCCCGGAAAAAATATTGTTCCTGAGAAAAAATATGACTTTTAATATTTTGCTTATCAGCGTAAGCAAATAAATTTCCAGACCGCCGGTATTTATCAGTCATGATCTTTGAAACAGTAAATAATGAACGCCTTGAATAAGGTACCCATTTTTCTGATAATCTTTTTGCCCATAAATACATGCCGTATCCCATAAATAATTCATCGCCTCCATCACCGCTTAGTGCCACCGTAACATTTTTTTTTGCAAGCCGGCTCACCATCATTGTTGGCAATGCAGAAGAATCTGCAAAAGGCTCATCATAAACCGGCAAAAGATAACCGATCATATCTGTTATTTCCTTTTCTTTAACCCGAAACTCATGATGTTGTGTTTGCAAATTCTTTGATACCTGCATTGCATATTTTGATTCATTAAATTTTCCATCATCAATTGCGATACTGAATGTATTAATTTGCTGACTGCTTACCTGGCAAGCTACCGCTGTTACAAGACTGCTGTCAATTCCCCCGCTCAGAAATGTACCTATAGGTACATCGCTTATTAATTGATTTTTCACTGAATCAAATAATAATCCGGTTAACTTTTTTTTTGCATCCCTTTCCTCTGTTATTGAATTTGTCTCAATGCCTGATTCAATATTCCAGAAAGGAATAATATTGGATAATACTGTTTGAAAATTATATTTGTTAATATCAATCTGCAGGTAATGTGCTGCAGGAAATTTTTCTACATTATTAAAAATAGTAAGCGGATGGGGAATGTAACCAAGGTGCAAAAAGTAAGGTATAGCATTTTTATTAATAGTTAATTGCCGGTTCTTTATAGATTGTATTGATTTTATTTCGGATGCAAAAATAAAATCAGTTTCATCATAATAAATAAATAATGGTTTTATGCCGGCATGATCCCTGCATAGTGTAATATTTTTTTTTTGCAGATCATAAATGGCTAAAGAAAACATACCATTGAAATCTTTAAAACAACTTACACCCTGCTCCGCAAATAATTGTAATATAACTTCTGTATCGGAAGTCGTTTTGAGAGATGCTCCATTATCTTTGAGTTTTTGTTTCAGTTCTTTAAAATTATAAATCTCTCCATTGTAGATCATTACATAACGACCATCCATAGAAAACATTGGTTGATTTGCTGATGATGAAAGATCCAAAATGGATAATCGCCTATGCCCTAATCCAAGTTTTTCATCATCAGAAAAATAAAATCCTTCAGCATCAGGTCCTCTGTGTTCAAGTAAATTCGTGGCTTTCACTAATTGATCTGTTGTTATAGAATTATTTATAGAAATATATCCTGCGATGCCACACATAGGTTTTATTTTGCCTTTTTTTTAAACATTCGATATTAAAACTTTGAAGTGGAGCAATACAATTTTTTAAACCCTTTCTGCAATTTAGGCTTCACGTTAATTAAGAGATTTGCTCTCCAATACTTCATTATATAATTTCAAAAGACCTATTAAATATTTTTCTTTTGTAAAGTTTTCCTTTGCAAGTCTCTTCCCGTTTTGCGAAAGTTGTTTGAGATTTATTTGCCCGTTTGTAATTTTTGCAACAGCATCAACAAAACTTTTAGGATTGTATGGATCAAAAAATACCGCATTTTTTTGTGAAATTTCGCGGAGTGACTCAATATCCGACAATAACAATGGCAGTCCTATTGTCATTGCTTCTGCTGCTGAAATTCCAAAACCTTCAAGAAAAGAGCACATTACAAAAGCATCATAAGCAGGAAGCACTTCATAAACTTTTTTGGAAATTCCCATTAGTTTTATCGGGAGATTAAATTCTGTAATTTGTTTCTGAAGCATTTTTCTGTTAGACCCTTCGCCGTATATATCAATTGATACATTTAAATTTTTCAAAGATTTAAATGAATCGATCAATAACTGATAATTTTTTACATCTTTAAGATTTCCTACGGCTACAAGCTTTAGTCTATGTGAAGGTATTATGTAATCGATTTCGTTTTTAAAAAATTCTTCCTTCACAAAGTTGTACAATACCAGGTGTTTTCCTTTTATTCCAACTGAGTTATCAAAGTCATTAAGTACTTCATGCGTAGGTGATATTAACGCCTGGCTTTTATTATAAGTGAGGCGGTCCAAAATTTTTGTATAGCCACTATACCACTTATGCCGGTAAATTCCTTCAGTCATCATAGTCGCAAGGCTGAATATATGTGGTATTTTATTGCCACAGGCTAATCGGGCCACAATAACGCTCCAGTATAAAATGGAATGAACAATACTTACATTATTTTCCCTGATGATTTTTTTTAGCTTTTTTACGGACGAAAAAATATCTTTTTTGCTTCGCATGTTAAGGCAAAATATTTCATCGTAAACCAATTCCTCTTTTGTAAAAACATTTTCCGGCTGAAGCGTAACTATAATAATATTGTAAAAAATGTAAATTTCTTTAAGCGGTGCCACAATCATTATTTCTGCTCCACCTCTTCCAAGAGAATCAATGATATAAAGCACTGTTTTTTTCATGCTGCAGAAGAGTAAATTACCGGGCGCCAATATTTTTTTGTAGATGCGGCCACTAACACAAATACTGCAAAATAACTACAACAAACTGAAATAGAAGCGCCGAGCGAACCAAGGAATTTTATAAAAAAATAATTGCTGGTAAGGCTTATAATAAGTGAGATAAATGCAAGCGTAAATAATTTTTTCTTTTGTTTGTGATATAACAGAAAAGTATAAAGAAAAATAGTTATTGTCCAAAAAAAATATCCTGCAGAGAGGAAATAGTAATATTGAATACCTGGCCAGTAATTATTATTTATAACTAAATGATAAATGACGGGTACACAAAAGAGGAGTATAATAAAAGTGAAAGCCATAATACTTATATACATTATAAAATGTTTCCTTATATCAGTATAATCAACGTACTCAGCCGAAAGAGCTTTATTTATTTTAGGAACCATATATTGTATAAGAGCTCCCGAAAGTGTAAGGATAATAGTGCCAAACACGCATGCCATTCCATAAATACCTACCTCGGTATTGCTTTTTGTAATCGCTGAAAGTAAAAAACTATCAGAAGAAAAAAGGCAAAACATACTAAGCTGCATAGCGACTATAGGAATACTATATTTTAACTCGGTATAAATTATTGTCTTTTTGATTGAACCGGATAAATAATCATTTTTAATAAAAAAATATATTGCATATATGGCGATGCATCCCGTTGCGATAAGTATGCTTGCAACCCTGCCCCACCATCCCCAGGCGAGCAGTACAATAAAAATCAATGCAAGGCCAAGTTCAGTTGAAATCCTGATGATATTAACTTTCATATATGTTGGCGCATCATTACGGTTGCGGATAAGTAGTATCACCAGTTCGTAGCAAAAAGTCATAAACGCTGCAAGTGGGATTGCCCAAATAAATGTTGGTGGAAAAGAAAAGACATGGAAAAGAAAACCACGAAAAAGAAAAAAAATAAATAACGAAAATACGGCCATTACAATCGCCATTGTAAAGCCGGTTGTACAAAAATCTTTAAAGTTTTTTTTATCTAATTTAAAATAGTCAACTGAAGCAGATTGTAATACGCCAAGATTTATAAATGGTAAAAGAAATATTGTGGCCTGGCTGAAAAGGCTTAACAGGCCATTGTCTGCGGGTAATAGATATTTTGGGTTAGTAAAGAGAGGAAGCAGTAGAAATGACAATCCTTTGCCAAAAAAATTTGTAACAGTATAAATCCCCATCGTTCTTAAGGCTGGATTTCTGTATTGGTTTTTTAGAAATTGGATTGAACCCATTTATAAATTTTGGAAAAGATTAATTCTAATTCTATGCTTTAAACGAATTAGTCTCATGTTAATATTATGTCGTATTGATTCTTAAAAATAAAACTGCATACATGAGACTTCACTTTTCATTTTTACTTTTCTCTTTCACTATTAACATTAGTATATATAATTTTCAATTTATTTTAGTAGTTTCTGTTTAGAATGCTAAGAATTTTTTAGGTTGAACAATAGACAATCATGAAGTAAAGAAAAAAATTAATGATCTAATTGTTGTTTTACTTGTTTAATAAATTTTGCAGGTATTCCTCCCCAGATTTCGTATTCAGGTACATTTTTAGTAACAACAGCAGAAGCAGCAATGACTGAATATTTACCAATGGTAACTCCTTTTAAAATAGTTGCTTTTGAAGATATCCAAACATTTTCTTCTATTTCGACTGGTGATGTATAAAATTTTTCTCTTACGTTTTCTTCAGTAATATTATCGATAACATGATCCTGATCACGGATTACAACCATTTCAGCTATCAAACAATTTTTCTTTATGGTAACCCTTTCTTTTGCAGTTATAACACAATTTCTACCAATGAAAGAATCATGAATTGAAAGTGTACTATCTGTATCAGCCAAAATATGTGTTCCGAACAAAATATTTGAATTAGAAATAATCAATCTTCCTCCCTTAACACAGGCTATAGAACAATTGTTATGTATTTTAGATCTAAAATCAATTGTAATTCCAGGATATAATAATTTTAATTTTAATACCCTGATAAAAAAGAAAAGCAATTGCACCTGCCCGAAAATAAATCTAAAAATCATTGAAATGATGATCATCTGATTATTTTTATAAAGAAATCTTTTACCGGAGCATTCTTTTAGTTTTAATAATGGCTTCAACGAATTAACTTATTCAACGTTACATAACTGGCAATTATTCTTTACCTGTCATTAAAATAGAATGATACCATTCTGTTGTTTCTTTGGCCATTCTCCCGACATTATAATAAGTTAGATATTTGTTGTAAGCATTTTTAATAATTCTTTTCCTTTCATCCGGCGATTGTAATAGATAAATTATTTTTCCGGCCAGCGCTTTACTATTTTTATAAGGAACTAGAAAACCAGTTTCATTATCTTCAATTATTTGATTTCCTGCTTCCACATCAAAAGTAATCACGGGAATTTTTAATGCAAAAGATTCAATATAAACTAATCCAAAAGGTTCGAATAACGATGGCAAAATCATCAATTGACATTGAGAGATATATTTGTTTGGTTTTGCAAAACCCACAAACTCGATATGACGAAGCACATGGAGACCCGACGCTTGTTTTAGCAATTCAACTTTTAACGGACCATTACCCAATACAATTAGTTTAAGATTTGGAAATTTTTGAATTATCTCAGGCAAAGCCTGAATAAGATAAGTGTGGCCTTTCATCTCTGAAAGCCTGCCTACCATTAAGATTTTAGGATCACCTTCTATCTGTGCTTGTTCCTGTTGAAAAAGTTCTGTGTTTATGCCATGATCAATATATTTCATTTTATTTTTTCCCAACTTCAAGACAGCATACATTTCTGAAATAGCACGGGACACTGCAAGGTTATGATCTATTTTTTTTATTACAGATCGTGCGATAAAATAATAAAGATTATAACTGATTTTTTTATTGCCCTGCCCATATTGTATTAAATATTTTTCTTCATAACCATGTTTAGTAGACAGAATAACCAGCTTTTTGAAATAGAATTTTTTTACAAGAACTGCAATGAGGTCGCCATTGAATAAATGTGAATGAACGATATGAATATAATTGCTTTTTAAATACCTGGCGATTCTTTTAGCGGTAAATAAAAAGGCCATTCTTGACCTGGTGGTTAATAAAGTAGCTTTTATTCCTTTCTCATTCATCTGCCTGCAATATTGTTGCAAAGATTTGAAATTTTTTTGCGGGCAAATACATAACAGTTCACAATCAATATCAAATTTTTGAAGTTCCGGCAATAGATCAAGAAGGTGGTTTTCGGCACCGGATACACCTGTCGTATAAATAATATGAAGTATTTTCATAGGATTAATTTACCTATAGGATAATTACAAGATATTAAAAAAAACAAATGGTGCAAATTTTCTATTTCTATAAACTAACTGCAAATAAATGCTAACTTCTTAACCTTGGCGTAAATTATTATTCTCTAACGTAAGTAATTCGCGAGAGCTATTATCTTTATAAATATGACTCCTTCTATTGTCGCTCATCTTTTAAGCCTTAGAGATCTTTTTTTTGGACCAATTTATATATTGATTGTTTTCTTAATAGTACGAAAATGGAAAAGAAAAAATTATGTAAATTCTCCGTTAAAACAATTCATTTATCCCGCGCTTTTTTTTAGATTGGCAGGATGTATTATGCTAAGCTTTTTATATAATTTCTACTATGGTTATGGAGATACATTTGGCTACTTTACCGGGGCACAGGAAACCTGGAATGCTTTTGTGAGTCATCCAAAATTGGCATGGGAAATTATTTTTAGCTCAGCGCAGGATTACTCTTCAGAAGTACAACAAATAGCCGGGGAGATGGCGTATACCGGCTTTTCAGCATCTTCAGTTGCTATGCTCAAAATTTCTTCGGTAGTTGGATTACTAAGTTTTGGTACTTATTTACCTATTGCAATTTTGTATAGCTTACTCTCATTTTGGGGGACATGGATGATCTATGTTGTTTTTACAAAATTATATCCGCACCTTTATAAACAGCTGGCGGTAGGAATATTATTTGTGCCTTCTGTTGTAATATGGAGCACAGGTATAATGAAGGAACCTCTTTGCATATTTGGACTGGGCTTATGTTTCTATTCTTTTTATAATTTATTGAAAAGAGAAAAGGTGTTCAGGCATATTTTATTTTTCCTTCTTGGAGCCTCAATACTTTTAAACATTAAAGATTATATTTTTTACTCGTTTGCAACGGGTGTCATTCTGTGGAGCTATAGCGCTTTTACAAATAATATTGATTCTCTTATTCTGCGAATATTAAGTAAAGTAATTATCATAATTGTATTTATAATTTGTGCTGTACTTTTCATAAATACAGGGTTGATAAATGAAAAAATTACCGGCACATTATCTAACGCTGAGACTTTGCAAAATGCAATGACCATTGCAAATGAAAGTTCGGGGGGCTCTTCATATACAATCACTTCAGAAGGAGATTTCTCATTCGGAGGGCTATTAAAAAGTTTTTTCCTGTCGCTCAATGTTTCATTGTTCAGGCCTTATCTGTGGGAATGCAAAAGCGTATTAATGTTTATGAATTTTTTCGAAAGCTTTATAACTACAATCTTAGTTATTCTTCTATTTTTTAAAGCTGGTTTTCGCAAGATCTTTAGTTACACAGCTACTTCGCCTGTTTTACTCTTTAGTATTGTGTTTTCTATATTGATGGCAGTAATGGCAGGATTTATTTCTTATAATTTCGGAACACTTATAAGATATAAAACACCTTTCCTTCCTTTCTTTTTCTCTTATATAGTTATTATACTTTATGATAAACCTGTTGCCAGGAAACAGGTTTATTAAATTTCTAACATAAGACCTGTTGTTTATTTTTAACCTTATTTAAAAATGTATGAGATCAGCAAAGTGGATTAGTATTTTCAAAAGATTTTATTTATCACTGCCGTTAAAAAATATCTACAAGCTTATCCGGCGTTATAAAAAGCTAAGTAAAAATTCTTATTGGTACTTACGCTTTAAAGGTGTCTTCACAGTTAAGATAGATGAGTCGCATTCTTTTAAAGTTATGAATTATGGATTTAGTGTAGAGAACAGTATTTTTTGGGCCGGCCTTACCGGTGAATGGGAAGCTGAGTCTATGAAATTATGGATCAAATTGGTAAAAGATGCCAATGTGATTTTTGATGTTGGGGCTAATACGGGAATTTATTCATTAGTTGCCAAGGCATTAAAACCTACATCGCTCGTATATGCGTTTGAGCCGGTCGAGCGCATTTTTAAAAAGCTTCAGTATAATCAAAGCATCAATCAGTATGATACAACTTGCATGCAATATGCGGCTTCACATGAAAACGGAACAGCAATAATTTATGATTTACCCACTGATCATGTATATTCAGTAACAGTAAATGAAAACCTGAACCCACCGGGTACCAGGGTAATTCCAACAACTATTAAAACAATTCGCCTCGATACTTTCATTGAGCAAGCTGAAATCAAAAC
>JBDTYU010000253.1:0-5733 GCA_040005535.1 Ginsengibacter sp.
CAGGTGGAAAAGGATAAGGTCATTTTCCAGCAACAATTGATAACACAATTAGAAGCCAATAAAGAATTGCAGGAAAAATTTACGGGTGAACTTCAACAGCAGGTGAAGGAAAAAACCGCTGAAGTGATAGCGCAAAGTCATGCCTTAGAAACCGAGAAGGAAGCAAAATTGCTGGCTGACTTTAACCGTAAATTTTCTGAAAGTGAATTAAAAGCTTTGCGATCACAAATGAATCCGCATTTTGTTTTTAATATTCTTAATACAATAGAATCTTATGCCTTAGAAAATAATAAAGAAGCGGCATCAGAGATGATTCAAAAATTTTCAAAGCTTACCAGGTTGGTTCTTGAAAATTCTATGAACCAGTTAGTGCCATTTGAAAATGACTGGAAATCTTTACAACTATATATTGAACTGGAGCAGATGCGTTATGCCGATAAGTTCCTGGCCACATATAATCTACAGGAACAAATACTGGAACAGGGTTATTCAATTCCCCCAATGATCATTCAGCCTTTTGTAGAAAATGCTATTATTCATGGGTTGCGAAATAAACCGGGCAATAGCGGAATATTGAATTTATCAGCCAGTCTTAAGAATGGTTATATTATTATACAGGTTGATGATAATGGTATAGGGCGTGCAAAGGCAGCTATATTAAAAGCCAACAATCCGATTCACAAAATTTCATTGGGCATCAAAGTAACACAGGACAGAATCTCTATGTTTAACAATCTTAACCAGGATAGAAAAGCAAACATAGAGATACAGGATTTAGATGAAGGAACAAGAGTAGTTGTACGGCTGCCAGCTACGAACCCAACTGATATCTTGAAAAACAGCAGGTTTGAACAATGAGAATAAACAACAGAAATGAATATTATTTTTTACTACGTGCGGAAAAAACAAAAAAAGTTTCATTTTATTTTAATGATTCCCATCTGTAGTTTTATTTATTTAAGAAACGTTATCATTACCAAAGGCCCGTGTTGGATACCCGCCATGCAGAGTGGCGCACCCGTAACATCAAGTAAAGAAGTGTCTATATCATTTTTAGTGCGGTCTCATTTATAACCACTTTGTGGTTCATCAGCAGGAGTATAGCGAAAGATTATTATAGCTGTTTATTCTTCGGTATGAACGTTCGTTACTTTTTCATTTCCTGCAACATCTGAATTATCTTATCAAGTTTTTCAACTTCAATTGAATCCAATTTAGCCTGGAGTTCTTCAATTTCTATTTTGGCTTCTATGTTTGTTTGGTAATCTTTCATAGCCTGTATCCTGTCTCTTTCATTTTGCCTGTTTTGCGACATCATTATAATAGGTGCAGCATAGGCAGCCTGTGTGGAAAAAATAAGATTTAATAAAATAAAAGGATACACATCCCAATGATGCATAATGCCAACAACATTCAATATCATCCATACAATTACAAAGATGGTCTGGCTTATAATGAAAGCCCATGAACCCATACCAGTAGCTACTTTATCTGCAAGGCGCTCACCAAATGACAAGCTATCCTGATATCGATCGTGCCATGTTTTAATGTTAAACATTTTATGAAATTTATTTTTTAATAATAATGGTGAAAGATAATTTGCTTAATCTAAACATAACCGGATAGAAAAACATTTAGTAAGAAATGAAAGTTAATGATAAGGCGGCATCATTTTGTTATTCTATAATACTCTTTTCTGCCCTTAATAAAAAAGCCGGGTTAAATAACCCGGCTCCTGTAATGTAATAATAATTATTTCTTCATTTTGCTCTCATCCATTTTCTTCATCTCCGGCTGTGGCGGCGGCATCATCTTCGCCATATCCTGGCTATCCATAAAACTCCAATGTTCAATAGCTTTTCCATCTTTAAATTTTGATAATTCAATCAAACTCATTTTATAAGGTCCTTTCGGCATTCCCATAGTACCATTGCTGCTGCCGGTATAGGTGACCCAGGTATATACATAATCACCATCTGCAACCTCACGTACCTTATCGGCTTTCATGTCAGCAAAATTATCGTGAACAAATTTCACCATTGATTTAAGGCTGTCTTTTCCTTTAATATCGCCCCTGTCAGTATGATCAAGAAAATCATCAGCTACAACGCTGTCAATCCCGCCAGCGTTTCCTGATTGAAAAGCTTTCATGATAACATCCGAAGCTGCAATATTTTTTTGTCCCTGTTCTTTATTGCTATCATCAGCAGTAGCGACAGGAGTACTGTTACAGGAATAACAAATGCAGATTAAGGCTGCATGTGCAATAAAAAAAATCTGTTTCATAATAATATTTTTGGTTAAGTCTAAGATAAAAATTCTTATTTATTATAAAAAAATTTTTTATACATCCCCATTTTTTGTATTCTTCTTTTAATACGCCTCATTTGGTAATGCTTTATTCCTTTGGATTTACATTTGTAATTGTGCAAGTCAGCAGATGATGCATTTTTAACGAACTAAAGTAATAGTAAATTTTTTAAAAACATGCCAATAACATTTGCACCGTTTCATATAAGTGCACATACTTTTAAGAAAGCTCAGATCATAAATACTGTACTCACATAAAACAAAAAGGCCGGAACAATCCGGCACTTTTTTAAACTGAAGACGAAAAATTATTTCGAGATATACCCAAAGAGGCCATCCGCTTCGTCAGCAGGACCGGCCGCAAAATAAAGCCAGTTCTGGGGAACAGTTGTTGCAGTTACAGGTGGAAATGCGATACCCCACAATCCATCAATTTGTAAAGGTTTTCCCTTTGAGCGAAGGGGCCCAATGAATTTACCAGACTCATCATAAACATTTATACGGCCGTCGCCAAAATTGCCTACAAGAATTGCATGTTGCACATTTGGCATATCCATATCCTGATCAAAAAAATCGGCGGATGCTTGTGCAACTCCCCACGGTGCATTCAATGCGCCTTTGGAAGCAAAGCGCATCACCAAGGAGCCATCAGGGTTGTATACATCAACATATCCGTTGCCTGCTCCTTTTTCTTCATCTCCACCTGCGCCCACCTTGGCATACATTACGTACAACTTACCATCTATATTTTGAATATTAAATGGAGAATACCCCCATGGAAGATGTGGATCTGTAAATGGCTTATCTACTTCCGCCCAATTTTTATCATATACATCAATTTTACGGGCGCTGAAATTGGCAGCATATAAAAAGTTTGCCCCTCCATCTGATGCAAGTGCAATTCCGGAATACACTGCGCCACTCTTAGAATCGTCGAGAGCCGTTACGGCAGCAGGGCCTCCATTCCATCCTGAAATAATTCCATCCAGGCCAGCAAAAATAAAGACGGCCTTCTTTCCATTGGGAAGCTTAAAATCTGCGGTGGGATTAAAAACCTGGCCTGAAGGATGGCCCCCTGTTGCACCATCACCTACTGTAGGTATGGTTACAGCCGGAATTACTGGAGTACCTGATTTATTCCATACTTCACTAAGCCCGGAGCCTTCTACTGAAACCCATGCAGTACCACCGGGACTAAATGCTAATCCCCATCCATTTATGAAAGCCGGGTCAACGCGGGCTGCTTCATACGAATCATTATTGGCTACAAGATTTACCTGGTTAAAATCTTTAAGCGCTTTTGGTGGGTTTTTCTTACAACCCGGTGCTATAATAGATAGCGTAATTAAAAATAACAAGCCGGTTATCAAAAACCAGCTATTGTTTTGTCGAAAGTTTTTTTGCATAAAATTTAATTTAAGGTTAAGAAACTGTGTTGTCTACAGATATTACTTCAATGTTTTAATGTCGGGTTTTTTTAAGGAAATGGAGGAATGGAAAATCTGCTTCTGAGGAAGTCCATTAAAATATCGTTATAAAAATTAAAAAGGTTGCCCTTTGAAAGAATAAAAATAAAAACTGAAAATTATAATATTGTTTAGAAGGATTTTAAAAGATAAATTGAATTTCAGAGCAAGCCGGGTTTAAAATAGTTTACATATTATTCTAAACTCGCCCAACATAAAGCCGGCGCACCATACGATAATCCATATAACAAGAAATAAGATACTGTAAACAACCCGTTTTTTGATGATCAGGTCATTTTGTGAAAGTGGGATTATAAAAGAAGCAGGTAAACCGACTATGCCAAAATAAAAATATACAGTGTTTCCCCATTCACATGAATAAGGGCCGCAGATAGTTACAAGAATAATTTCAATTACCAATAAAATAGCAAACAGTATATACATTCTTTTCATGCAATAAATAAATTATTAGAAATAATATACCATGCTGCCATGCAAGTATTTCTTAGGTTATTAACTCTATAAAATTTACCGGAGAGAAACTATTTATTTACTGCTATCATCTATAGTTTTAATGATACTTTTTAGAAATGCATTCTCATCAAATGATTTGTCAAGGGTTAATCCTAAACGCACAATGACCAATTTTTTTGAAGGTATAATATAAATATATTGATAAGCATAACCATCGCAATAAAACATGTCAGCAGGCGCATCAGGATATATTCTTTGAGAGTGACCTTCTTCTTTGTAACCATTGAGCCAGAACTGGTATCCATAATTTTTTAATTTATTTGTAAGAGAGGGCGTAACAGTTTGCTTCACCCAACCTTCCGGTAAAATTCTTTTACCATTCCATATACCATCATTACAATAAAGCAAACCAAACCGTGCGAAATCTCTTGCCGTGGCATTGACATAAGATGAACCTACATAAGTGCCGGACGCATCAGGTTCTATTAAAGTTTTATACATCCCAATCTTATAAAACAATGCATTGGCAGGATAGGCTGCATAATCCTTTTCACCAACTGTTTGCCTTACAATACGTGAAAGAATATTACTGTTTCCACTTGAATAACTAAACACTTCTCCTGGACTATATGCCAATGAGTGACTTGCGGTAAATGCAGCCATATCGCCGGTTTTATAAAGCATATTTGTTACATCACTTGCCTTCGAGTAATCTTCAACAAAATCAAGTCCGCTTGACTGTTGTAATAAATTTTCAATTGTAATGTTATGTCTTGGATCTTTTGCATCGTTCCATTCCGGAACAGGAGCAGGTTGCATAACATTTAATTTGCCTTGTTTAACTAATGTTCCTATCAATGCCGAGGTAAAACTTTTTGCCATTGACCAGCCATACATTTTTGTATCCCTGGTAAAACCCGGCGCATATTTTTCTGCAATTAGTTGTCCACTATAAACTATTACAACGGCCCTTGTTCTTTGTTTTTTGCCTGGATAAGGTTCAGTAAAAACTTTATCTATTGCAGCTTCTAATTTATTTTTGTTAATTACTAAGGGAATTGTATCAGCGATTTTATCGCCATCTGGCCAGGGTATTGTATCGGTGTTAAACACTGGTGAGGCAGGTATAGAAAATGCCTGAGCCCGCAATTCATTCTCACTTACATCATTGATGAGTGTGCAACCAATCCCTCTGCGGTAGATTGCTTTTTTCTTTGCCATTCCCCATATAGAACTTGTAACAGATGAATCCTGCAGGTTCACTTCATTTTTTGGAAGGCTCAAAGGAAAATCAGCAAACTCGCTTGTGTCAATACCTGTTTTCTCTCTGCCGGAAACAAAAGCACATGTGCACATTTCTTTGGCATCGAAGCCGCTTATGATTGGAAATGATATCCATGCATAATGAATTCCCCACGCTAATGCAATCAATATAACGGTGAGGATTAAACGAAGAATAATTTTTTTCAAGAATGATTTTTTT